>JANNDF010000413.1:0-27797 GCA_031387445.1 Planctomycetia bacterium | reverse complement strand
GCCGGAATCGGTGAAGGCGACGGGGTCGCTCGTGTACTTCCCCCCCTTCGGGATCGGGATGGTCCGTTTCAGCTCGCCACTGGCCGCGTCCCAGAGTGGGATGGTTTCGCCGACGACCCCCTTGTCGTCCCAAAGGAAGAGGTGACCGGCCAGCATCTTGCCGTCCGGGGTCAGTCGCAGGGATCGGCACATGGGCTTCTTCGCCCCGGTTTCCAATTTCTTCCCAAGCTTGTTCTCGCCCGTATCCCACACATGAACGCCGAGGTTGTCCCACCCCAGGAACACCCGCTTGCCGTCGGGTGTGATCGCCGCACCACGGAGGAAATCGTCCATGTCAGGTAGGTCGAGGACGTGGGCGGCCTGCCATGTGGCCGTGTCGTACACCGTCACCCGGCCCCCGCCTTCCTTCGACGGATGCGGGTGTCGGTAGTCCTGCGCCATCACCACCCACTTTCCATCCGCCGAGAATGCCGATGCGGTAACCATCTCGCCGAACTTCGGCTCTACCCATTGTGGCGGTTTCTCGTTCGGGTCACGCGGGCGAACGGCCGTCGTCGGCGTGACCGGCTGCGTCGGCTTCGGCGGTTCGGGTTCAGTCTTCGGGTCCGTCGTCGGGGGAACAGTGGGCGGCGTGTTCGGCTTCTGGGTCAGCAGCACCACGCCGGTGGTGACTCCGCCGGCCAGCACCAGCCCGGTGACGAGTAACAGCAACAGTTTGCCACGCGGCATCGGCATCATCTCCGGTGAAAGGAGGGAAAGCATTTCCGTCGTCGGTGAATCGGACAACGCCACCTGGACCGCGGAGGCGAGCAAGCGAGCCGTCGGGTTCGCCACCGACCCCGACGACACCACCGCCCCGGCCGCCACCAGCACCCCGCGGCGGAGCAACCGCCGGCCCAACACCGCCCGGGCACGGGTGAGCCGATTGCCCAGCGTGGCGGTCGGGATGTTCAGCCGGGCGGCGGCCTCGCGGCGGGAGACGCCGTCGATGTCGCACAGCGTCACCACCGTGCGGTAGTGGGCGGGCAGCTTGGCCAGTTCGTCGTCGAGGACAACTCGCAGGTCGGTCGGCGGTGTCGGTTCAACAGCCGGCTCGGGCACCGAGTCGAGCGGGCGGAGTCGGTCGTTGCGGCGGAAGTGCCGACGGCGGGCAGTGCGGGCGACGCGATCCGCCGTGCCGGTCAGCCACCCGCCGACGCGGTCGGGATGCGTGAGCATGCCAGCCTTGCGGGCGAGCAGCACGAACACCGCCTGGAATGCGTCGTCCGCCGTGCCGGGGTCGGACAGGTGCCGGCGGCAGAGGGCGTACACCGTCGGGGCGAACCGGTGGACCAGTTCGGCGAACGCCAGGTCGTCGCGGTGGTCGGCGTACCGCCGGACCAGTTCGCCGTCCGTCGCCGTGGCCAGCCCCACCCGCCCGACGGCGGAGCGGAGCAGGTCGGCGGCGGGGGAGGTGTTGGGGGTCATGTCACCAGGGTACTGTCCGCCAGTCGCCCGGCGCGCCGCCGACTTCCCGTAAAATGTCGGCATGCTCTCGCTGTTCCTCGACCGCCTCGCCCCCCGCCCCGGCGGGCGGATCGAGTTGGCCGCCGAGTCGGTCGTCGCCGCCATCCGCTGGTTCGGGCTGGTGGTCGGCGTGCTGCTGGCCTACTTCAACGGCACGACCAACCCGGTCCCGCTCACCCTCATCCTGCTGCTCGGGCTGGGCTACGCCGCGACCGACACCGCCTTCTTCCTGGCCGGGCGTGTGTTCCTCCGCGACTCACCGGCGGTGGTGGCCGCGCTCGAGGTGCTGTTCATCGGCCTGCTCTGCTACTTCGAGCACGGCCTCGACAGCCCGTTCCGCTTCTACTACCTGCTGGCCGTCATCTGCGGGGCGTTCCGCCACCCGCCCGGCGTGACGGTGTTCACCTGCGTGCTGGCAATGCTCAGCTACGCCTCGCTGCTCTTCTTCGTGCCGGTGGCGGCGGCCGACTGGACGACGCTGCTGTTCACCCTGGTGGTGCTGGTGTGGGTGAGCGCGGCAGCGGTGGCGCTCGGGCGGCTGCTCAAACGGGCGGCGGCGGACATGGCCGGACTGAACGCCGAACTGACCGCGAACAAGGAACAACTGGAGAGCCGAATCGTCGAGCGGACCCGCGAACTGGAGGAGAGTCAGGCGCAGGTGCTCCATCAGGAGAAGATGGCCGGGTTCGGTCTGCTGGCGGCGGGCATCGCGCACGAGGTGGGCAACCCGCTCGCCGCCATCTCCGGAGTGGTGCAGATGCTCGACCGCCGCGACCTCGACCCGTACACCCGCGAGAAGTTGGCCCTCGTTCACACCCAACTCGCCCGCATCCAGGTCATTCTGCGGGAGTTGGTCACGTTCAGCCGGCCCGCTTCCGATGTGCGGGGGAAGGTCTCGGTGCGGGAGGTGGTGGACGAAGCGCTCGGCATCGCCAAGTATTACCGCGGGGGGAAGAACCGCCAGATCGTCGCCGACGTGCCGGCCGAGTTGCCGCCACTCGTGGGCGTGCGGGACCAGTTCGTGCAGGTTCTGTTCAACCTGGTGTTGAACGCCATCGACGCGACCGATAAGGGCGGGGTGATCCGCGTGACGGCGAGCGCGGAGGGTGGAAACATAGTGCTGACGGTGGCGGACGACGGCGTGGGTATCCCGCCCGAGGTTGTGCCGCGGCTGTTCCGCCCGTACTTCACCACCAAGAAGCACGGCACCGGGCTGGGCCTGTTCGTGCTGCGGCGGATCGTGGAGGCGCACGGCGGGCGGGTGGGGGTGGAATCGGTGGTGGGGGAGGGCACGACCTTCCGGGTGGAACTGCCGGTGGAAGAACTCCCAGGCCGTTGGCCTGGGCTGAGGGAGGGCGGCCCTTCGGGCCTTGTCGGGGAAGGGAAGCAGTTGGCGCCTCCCAGAAGGCCCGAAGGGCCACCCTCCCTCAGCCCAGGCCAACGGCCTGGGTCTGAGTTGTAGTCCGGCTCCGGCCTGCGGTTGTTTCGGTGTCTCTGTGGCTGGCTCTTCGATCGAGGTCTCTCGATGTCTGTGCGTGTCACCCCGCCGCCGGTCGTCGCCTCCGTGCTGGTGGTGGACGACGAGCCGGTCATCCGCGACACCCTGGGGGAGTTCCTTCAGGGCGAGGGGTACGCCGTCACCCGCTGCGGCACCGGCGAGGAGGCGGTGGAGGTGGCCGCGAAGCACAAGTTCGACGTGGCCGTGTGCGACGTGAACCTGCCCGGCATGGACGGCATGGACGTGATGGCCCGCCTCGCCGCCGTCAGCCCGGAGACGTTCGTGCTGCTGGTGACGGCGTACGCCACGGTGGAAACGGCGGTGCAGGCGTTCCAGAAGGGGGCGAGCGACTACCTCATCAAACCGGTGCTGCTCGACGACCTGAGTGAGAAGGTGAAGCGGTTGTTGCGGCAGCGTGATTTGCACCGCGAGAACCAGTGGCTGCGGCGGGAGTTGAACCGCGAGGTCGAGCAGACCGATTTCGTGGCGGGCACCAGCACTGCGATGAAGCAGGTGTTGGCCCTGGCCCGGCGGGTGGCCCCCACGCCGAGCACGCTGTTGATTTTGGGTGAGAGCGGCACCGGTAAAGACGTACTCGCCCGCACCGTGCATCGGTACGCCCAGGCCGCGAAGCCGACTGACGGGCGGTTCGTGGCGATCAACTGCGCCGCCATCCCGGGCAACCTGCTCGAGAGTCAACTGTTCGGCCACCGCAAGGGGTCGTTCACGGGGGCCGACCGCGACGCCCCCGGCGTGTTCGCCCACGCCGGCAGCGGCACCGTGTTCCTCGACGAGATCGGCGATTTGCCGCTGTCCACGCAGGCCAAGTTGCTCCGAGCCATCGAGCAGAAGGAGGTGCTGCCGGTGGGGGCGAGTGAGCCGATCAAGGTGACGGCCCGCATCGTGGCGGCGACGAACAAAGACCTGGAAGCCGAGGCGAAGGCCGGGCGGTTCCGGCAGGACTTGTTCTTCCGCCTGAACGTGGTGTCGGTCACGCTGCCCCCGCTCCGCGAACGACGGGCCGACTTGCCCGACCTGATCGCGTTCCTGCTCGGCAAGCACGCCCGCGCCGCCGGCAAGGCGTTCAACGGCCTGAGCCACGACGCCATGCGGCTGGTGCAGGGGTACTGCTGGCCGGGCAACGTGCGGGAACTCGACAACGCACTCCAACGGGCGGTCATCCTCGGTGAACCGCCGCTGGTGCAACCGCTCGACTTGCCGCCGGCGGTGTTCCCGCCGCCCGACGACCCGTTCGCGGTGGACGACCTGAAGCTGGCCGTCGCCCGGTTCGAGAAGCTGCACATCGCGCGGATTCTGGAACAGACGCCCGACAAACGTGAAGCCGCCAAGCGACTGAACATCGGCCTGAGTTCGCTCTACCGCAAATTGGAAGAGGGGGAGCCGGTGTAGGTCGGGCACAGACCGACCCCAGCCACTGAAGCTGGAAATTGCCGTCAAAGCCACTCGTCGAGGCGACGGTGGAGGCCATCGTTCACGCCGCCCGCACCGGCGACACCGGGGCGATCGGGGACGGCAGGCCGGACGGCACCACCGACGAGGGGAAGGAGAACCTCAAGATCGGCGGCACCGAGTACAAGACGAAGTGGTACAAGTTTAAGCGGAAGCAGGACGGGGTTGATGTGGAGGGGCAAATCTGGATGAGCGACGACGTGCCCGGCAAGCTGGTGAAGGCTACCAGAAAGCAGGACTACTTCGGCACGACCGCAGAAACCATCATGGAAGTCACCGACGTGAGCATCAAGAAGTAGCTTCCACGGTTTGCCGCCCAGGGGCAGCAGCCGACGGCGCTGGTGAAGGCGGTCGGCACGTTCGCCGTGCGGTGCCTGCCGGGGGCGTACATGGTGACGTTCACCCCGCGGCCGCGGTCGCGTGCGCCGGGCGACGGGCAGGCCGGGCGGTCCGGTCGACGGGTCGGGCGGGGGTACCGACGGCGTACACCGCCGCCGGCCCGCCGGCTGACAGGTGCCTGATCGGCTTCAGGCTCCAAGGCGGGCCATGTTCAGCACCACATCCGAGATGCCGTGTGGCAGGTCCGTTCCGCGGGGCGGTGGTACGGGAGCCGTTCTGGCCCAGTCGTTCACCCCCGTCTCGCCTTCGCCTTCTTCGGCAACCCGGCCAGTTGTCGTTCGGCGTCCGCTCGCAGCTTCCCGCACACCAGCTCGCACAGGTCGAACGCCATCGGGTCGGCGATGGCGTACCGCACCGAGTTGCCGTCCCGCTCGCGGGACACCAGCCCGGCGGTGAACAGCACCCCCAGTTGTTTGGACACGTTCGCCTGCTTCCGCCCGGTCGCGTCGAGTAACTCGGACACCGTCAGCGGGCCGGACTTCAGGTGCTGGAGCAAGTCTAGGCGGGTCGGCTCGGCCAGCACCTTGAACAGCCGGGCGACCGATTCCAGGGTGGGCACGTCGAGCACGGCCGCCTCCGTTGATAATATTGCCATGTGGTGATATAGTCGGCGCGCAACGTCGGTAGTAGTGTAGCAGAGGAACCGCTGTGAGGAGGAGAGGTCATGCCCAAACGCATCCTGATCGTCGGCGGGGTGGCCGGCGGGATGAGCGCCGCCACCCGCCTTCGCCGGCTGGACGAGTTCGCCGACATCGTCGTGTTCGAGCGGGGGCCGTTCGTGTCGTTCGCCAACTGCGGGCTGCCGTACCACCTGGGCGGGGAGATCGCCGACCGCGGCAAGCTGATCGTGCAGTCCCCGGAGCGGTTGAAGCAGGTGTTCCGGCTGGACGTGCGGGCGAACACGGAGGTGGTGTCCATCGACCGTGCTGCGAACACCGTCACCGCCCGCAACGTGTCCAGCGGCGAAGAAACCACCGAGAGGTACGACGACCTGATCCTCGCCACGGGTGCGTCGGCGGTCATCCCGCCCACGCCCGGCCTCCGCCGGCCCGGTCACTTCACCCTGCGGACCATCCCCGACATGGACGGGGTGATGGACTGGATCACGAAGCAGAGCGCGAAGTCAGCGCTCGTCCTCGGCGGCGGGTTTATCGGGCTGGAGGCGGCCGAGCAACTGCACCGCCGCGGGCTCAGCGTGACGGTGGTGGAGAAGAACCCGCAGGTGCTCACCCCGCTGGATGCGGAGATGGCGGCGCACGTTCACCTCGAGTTGAAGAAGCACGGCGTGCGGCTGGAGTTGAGCAACCCGGTGGAGCGGTTCGAGGACGCATCCGTTGGGGCGTCGATCGCGGTGCTGGCGAACGGCACCCGCATCCCGGCCGATGTGGTGATCGTCGGTGTGGGCGTGCGGCCGGAGTCGAAGCTCGCCAAGGACGCCGGGCTGGAGATTGGCGGTAGCGGCGGGGTGAAGGTGAGCCAGCGGTTGCAGACGTCCGACCCGCACATCTGGGCGGTGGGCGACGTGATCGAGGTGACGCACGGCGTCACGAACACGCCGGCCGTGATCCCGCTCGCGGGACCGGCCAACCGCCAGGGGCGAATCGTCGCGGACAACATCTGCGGGCGCGATTCGCACTACCGCGGCACGCTCGGCACCGCGATTGTTCGCGTGTTCGACACCACCGCCGGCGTGGTCGGGGCGAACGAGACGCTGCTGAAGAAGACTGGCACGCTGTTCCAGGTGGTTCACCTGCACCCCAACAGCCACGCCGGTTACTTCCCCGGCGCCAAGCCGATCGCACTGAAGGTGCTCTTTCACCCCGAGACAGGCCGGCTGCTCGGCGCACAGGCGGTCGGCGAGGACGGCGTGGATAAGCGGATCGACGTGATCGCCACCGCCATCTTCGGCGGCATGAGCATCGACGACCTGGCCGAGTTGGAACTGTGCTACGCCCCGCCGTTCGGCAGTGCCAAAGACCCGATCAACCTGGCCGGCATGGCGGCCCAGAACGTGACCGAAGGGTTGGTGGCGGTGGCCCAGTGGCACGAGGTGCCGGCACTCATCGCGAGCGGGGCGGTGGTGGTGGACGTGCGCGAACCGGGCGAGCGCGACGGCGGCATCATCCCCGGTTCGGTGTCGATCCCGCTCGGCCGGCTGCGAGAGCGGTTGGGCGAGCTGCCGAAGGATGCGGAGTTGCTCGTCCACTGCGCCAGCGGGCAGCGGTCGTACAACGCCTGCCGGGTGCTCACGCAGCACGGGTACACGTGCCGCAACCTGACCGGCTCATTCAAGACGTGGAAGGCGGCGACCGCACATTAGGGTGGCCGGCTCTCGCCGAGAGCCGGTCGGATGTCGCTCTCGGCGAGAGCGACCCACCCTATCAACCAATCCGGACACCCCCATGCCCACCATCTCCCCCGCCGAACTGAAGACCCTGTGCGAACAGGGCACCGTCGAACTGTTCGACGTGCGCACCCCGCTGGAGTTCAGCGAGGTTCACGTCGTCGGGGCGAAGAACGTCCCGCTCGACCAACTGAAACCGGAATCGCTCGGCGACCCGACCCGACCCGTCTACGTCATCTGTCGCAGCGGCGCCCGCGGGCAGAAGGGGTGCGAGAAGCTGGTGGCCGCCGGGTTCACAAACGTCGTGAACGTGGACGGCGGCACGATGGCGTGCGAACAGGCCGGCGTGCCGGTGGTGCGGGCGAAGGTGATCTCGATTCAGCGACAGGTGCAGATCGTGGCGGGTGGGACCGCCCTGATCGGTGGGGTGCTGGCGGTGGCCGTCCACCCGTGGTTCGCCGGCATCCCCGTCGCCGTCGGCGGCGGCCTGCTGTTCACCGGGCTGACCGGCTCCTGCCTGCTCGGCCTGCTCATGGCCAAGATGCCGTGGAACCGCGAGGCGGCGTCCAAGGCGTAAGAAGTGGCCGGCCGGTGTTGCGGGTCGGCCACCCGGCCCGGTACGCTGAGTGAAGCCGGGGACAACGCCCGTCACCCCCCGGCGGAGTCGCCCGCATGCCCCCGCCCTCCTCCGACACGAATCCGCCTTCACCCCCCGACCCGCCCGGCACCGGCGAGTTCACCCCGCTCTCGCAACAGCCCGCCGGCCCGCGGTACACGCGGTCGAGTGTCCACGCCGTCGGCGGCATGGGGGCGGTGTGGCTGGCGTGGGACAACACCCTCGGCCGCGAGGTGGCCCTGAAGGAGTTGAAGGAGGGGGGCGTCGGCAACGAAGCCCGGTTCGTGCGGGAGGCGAAGCTGACCGGCCGGCTGGAGCACCCCGGCGTGGTGCCGGTGTACGAGCTGTCCCGCGACGCCACATCCGGCCTGCCGTTCTACGTCATGCGGTTCATCCGCGGGCGGACGCTGAGCAAATCCGCCCGCGCTTTCCACTCCGCCCGTCGGCCGGGGTGGTACCCGCCCCTCGACCTCGTCAAACTGCTGTCCGCCTTCGTGTCGGTGTGCAACACGGTCGGGTACGCCCACTCCCGCGGCATCCTCCACCGCGACCTGAAAGGGGAGAACATCGTCCTCGGCGAGTTCGGCGAGGTGGTCGTCCTCGACTGGGGCGTGGCGAAGGTGCTGGGCGAGAAAGACTCGCTGCACGACCACCCGCCGGTCGTCACCCGCGCGTCCACCCTGGACGTCGGCCAGACGCGGCTGGGCGACGTGGTCGGGACGGTGGCGTACATGGCCCCGGAGCAGGCCGAGGGGGTGCCCGAGCACGTCGGCCCGCACTCGGATGTGTTCGGCCTCGGCGCCATCCTGTACGAGATCCTGTGCGGCTGCCCGCCGTACAGCGGGGTGACGTACCAGAACGTGCTGCTGAAGGCCATGCTGTTGCGGTTCTCGCCGCCGCGGGAACTGTGGCCGCAGGTGCCGCCGGGGCTGGAGGCCATCTGCCTGAAGGCGATGGCGAAGGAGCCTGGCGAGCGGTTCGCGTCGGCGGTGGAGTTGGGCCACGAGGTGCAGGGCTGGCAGGACCGCGAGCGGCGGCAGGCGGAGGACGAATTGCAGTCGGCGTTCGACCGCCTGCGGCGTCAGCAGGCCGCGCTCGCCGCACTCGTTCGCGGCGACATGTTCTCGGCCCACGGCGTGTCCGCCATCCTCCGCCAGTTGGTGGAGGTGACCGCCCGCACCCTCGGGGTGGCCCGCGTCAGCGTCTGGCGGCTCACCCCGGATCGACGGACGCTCCACTGCGATTCGCTGTTCGAGCTGACTGCCGAGCGGCACTCGGACGGGGTGGAACTGAATGCCGCCGACTACCCGAGCTACTTCGCCGCACTCGCCGCGACCGAAGTGATCGCCGCCCCCGACGCCCGCACCGACCCCCGCACCCGCGAGTTCACCGACGGCTACCTGGTGCCCCTCGGCATCACGTCGATGATGGAAGTGCCGGTCCACCCGAACGGCGTGCTGTGCCACGAGCACGTCGGCGAGCGGCGGACGTGGCTGCCGGACGAGGAGATGTTCGCCGTCGCCGTCGGGCACATCGCCGCCCACGCCATCGCCCACTGGGAGCGGCGGCGGGTGCTCGAACGGCTCGGCGTGGCGGACGCGCCGCCGGGGTGAACTGCTGTAGCCGGCCTCTGTGAGGCCGGTCGGAACCGGGGTCACAGACCCCGGCTACAGTTGTCGCACCTACCCTCCGCTCACCCCCGGCTTGCCGAACCCGCTGGCACGGATCGGCCCCTCCAACTCGGTGCCCCGCCGCACCAGCAGCACCAACGGCCCGGTCATCAGGGTGGTGGCGACGGCCATCAGCACCAGGCACGCGAACAGGCTCTTCGGCACCACCCCCATGTCGTACCCGATGTTGATCACCACCAGCGCGATCAGCCCGCGGGTGTTCATCAGCGCCCCCACGGCCGCCGCCTCCTTCCACCCGAACCCGGTCAGCCGGGCGGCCAGGGTGCAGCCGATCAGCTTCCCGCCGGCCGCGACCACGAACACCGCCGCCGCCACCCACCACAGCCCGCCGAGCGATCCCACGTCCGTCCGCAGCCCGGTGGCGGTGAAGAACACCGGCAGCAGGAAGGTGGTGACCACGTCCCGCAGGCGGGTGGACACCGCCTCCCGCAGCCCCGGCCGGTCGGACAACGCCGCCCCGAACAGCAGCGCGCCGAACACCGCCGAGATGCCGATCATGTTGGTGGCCAGCCCGCACAGCAGCAGCCCGACCAGCAGCACCGCCAGCGGGGTGACGCCCAACTGCCCGCTGTTCGTCCGCAGGGAGTGGGTCAGGTAACGGCCGAGGAGCGGGCGGACGCCGACGAACAGCACCGCCCCGAACGCCACCGCCAGGAGGAGCATCAGTCCCGGCCCGGCCCACGACAGTTCGCCCCCTTCCGGCTTGACCAGCGGCTTGACGGCCGCCAGCAGCACCCACACGGCGGCGTCGGCCAGGGCAGCGGCGGCGAGCACCACCGTCCCCACGCGGGTGCGGGTGATACCCAGTTCGAGCAGGATGCGGCCGAGGGTGGGGATCGCCGTGACCGACACCGCCACCCCGAGGAACAGGGTGAGGCCGAGCAGCGGCACCGGGCCGGCGGTCGGGTGCGGCTCCAGGTGCGGGTGGATGAGCGGCCCCAGGCCCGCCCCGGCCGCGAACGGCAGCACCACCCCGGCGGCCGCCACCGCCACCGCCGCCCACCCCTTCACCTTCAGGTGCTCGAGGTGGAACTCCAGTCCGATGAGGAAGAGCAGCAGGATCACCCCGAGCTGGGCGAGCACCTGAAAGATCTTGGGGAACGCGGCGGCCGTCACCTCCGCCGGCACGCCGGGTAACGCCGGCTCGAACACCGCCGCCCACACCCCCGGCAGCACCGCCTTGAACAGCGAGGGGCCGAGCAGCAGCCCGGCGATGATCTCGCCGACCACCGCCGGCTGGCCGACCCGCCGGGCCGCCAGCCCGCCCACCCGGGCGACCGCCACGATCACCGCCAGTTGCACCAGCACGGGCAGCATCAGGTCATCGGCGGAGAGGGCGCGGAAAGGCGCGAGAAGGTCGTCGGAGGCGAACACAGGCAACGGGAATCCTCAACACGTTAGCCCGAAGCGCAAGCGAGGGGCGTTCGACATGTTAGCCCGGCTCGCGAGCGTGGGACCAGTCGCATGGCGGAGAGGCGTTCGAGCGTTGCCTGACGCACCAGTTGTTAGCCCGACGCGCGAGCGAGGGGCCAGCCACTCACGAGATCCCCGGTGAGCAAGACACACCCGACCACCTGTTCGTCCACCCACCTCTCCGCGACGGAACTGGCCCCTCGCTCGCGCGTCGGGCTAACGGGTCGGTCACTTCACAAACTTGCCGACCATGTCCAGGAACTCGGCGTTGGACTTGGCTTTGCCGAGTTTGTTGATGAGCTGCTCCATCGCCTCGTCCGCTTTCTTCACTTGCAGCATGCTGCGGCGGAGCAAATTGATGCGCTCCAGCATCTCCGGTGCGAACAGCTTCTCCTCCTTCCGCGTGCCGCTCTGGAGCAGGTCGATGGCGGGGAAGATGCGCTTGTCGGCCAGCCGGCGGTCGAGCACCAGTTCCATGTTCCCGGTGCCCTTGAACTCCTGGAAGATCACGTCGTCCATGCGGCTGCCGGTCTCGATCAGCGCCGTGCCCAGGATGGTGAGCGTGCCGCCCTCTTCGAAGGCACGGGCCGAGCCGAACAGCCGCTTCGGCACTTCCAGCGCCCGGCTGTCCACCCCGCCGCTCATCGTCTTCCCGCTGTTGCCGGCGTGCTTGTTGTACGCCCGAGCAAGTCGGGTCAGGCTGTCCAGCAGCACCAGCACGTCGCGGCCCTGCTCCACCATCCGCTTCGCCCGCTCCATCACCAGTTCGGCCGTGCGGACGTGGACGCTCGTGTCCTGGTCGTTGCTCGACGCGATCACCTCGCCCTTCACGCTCCGCCGCATCTCGGTCACTTCCTCCGGCCGCTCGTCCACCAGCAGCATCATCAGGTGCATGTCCGGGTGGTTCTGCACGATGGCGGCGGCGATGTGCGAGAGCAGCACGGTCTTGCCGGCCCGCGGCGGGGCGACGATCAACCCCCGCTGCCCCTTGCCGATGGGGGTGAACAGGTCGATCACCCGCGTGGTGAGCGGCTGCTCGCCCGTTTCCAGGTTCAGCCACTTGGTGGGGTCGACGGCAGTCAGTTCGTCCCACGCGCGGGTCTTGAAGTCTGCGGCGGGCACGCCCTCGATGGTGTGAATGGCGGTCAACCGCGGGCCGTTCTGCCCCCGCGCCGGCGGGCCGACGGGGCCGCTGACGAGCGCGCCCGCCTGCAGTTTGAACTGCCGAATGTGGTCCTGGGAGACGTAGGGATCCTGGGGCCGAACGGCGTAGTGGCGGGCGGGGTCGCGGAGGAAGCCGAACCCGCGGGCGGTGAGTTCGAGCACGCCGGTGGCGATTGCTGCAACGTTGGCCATGCGACGGATTGTAATGTGGCGGGTTGCGGAAGGCGAGTGCGACCCGGCGCTGGGCGAGCCGGGTGGCGAAAGCCGCCAGTTGATTTACGGAAACCGGCGGCTTACACCGCTCGGTTCGCCCGGATAGAATACACCCTCTCCCACCCGCCCCGTTCGGTAAGGGCTAATACGAATGCGTCGCGCGCTCCTCCCGCTGTGCGTTGCCGGTGTCCTGCTCGCACTGTTCATGATTCGCCCGGCGGACACCCCGCTGTCGGCTGAGCCGGGGTCCACCCCCGCCAAGCCGGGCGGCAAGCTGCAATACAACCGCGACGTGCGGCCGATCCTGGCCGAGAACTGCTTCGCCTGCCACGGCCCGGATTCGGCGGCGCGGAAGGCGAAACTGCGACTCGACCAGCGGGACGCCGCCCTCGCCAAAGAGGCCTTCGTGCCGGGCAAGCCGGACGAGAGCGAGTTGGTGAAGCGGCTGCTCCTGAAGGACGACGACAAGAAGTTGATGCCGCCGGCCAGCTCGCACAAGAAACTGACCGACGTGCAGAAGGCGACGCTCAAGCAGTGGGTGACGGAGGGGGCGGAGTACGAGGCGCACTGGTCGTTCATCGCCCCGAAGAAGCCGACCGTGCCGACGTTCGACGGCGACGCCAAGGCCGCCGCGTTCATCAAAACGCCGGTGGACGCCTTCGTCTATGCCGAGCTGAAGAAGCGGGGGCTGGACCCGGCCCCGGAGGCCGACCGCCGCACGCTGGCCCGCCGGCTGAGCCTCGACCTGACCGGCCTGCCGCCGACGCTGGAAGAGGTCGAAGCGTTCGTGAGCGATCAGGCTCCGGACTTCTACGAGAAGTATGTGGACAAGCTGCTGGCCAAGCCGCAGTGGGGCGAGCACCGCGGGCGGTACTGGCTGGACTACGCTCGGTATGCCGACACGCACGGCATCCACTTCGACAACTACCGCGAGAACTGGGCGTACCGCGAGTGGGTGATCAACGCCTTCAACCGCAACCAGAAGTTCGACGCGTTCGCCACCGAACAACTGGCCGGCGACCTGCTGCCGACCGCCACGCTCGATCAGAAGATCGCCACCGGGTTCAACCGCAGCCACATCACCACGAACGAGGGCGGGTCGATCAACGAGGAGGTACTGGTGCAGTACACCCGCGACCGCACCGAGACGGCCGGGCAGGTGTTCATGGGCCTGACCGTCGGGTGCGCCGTGTGCCACGACCACAAGTTCGACCCGTTCTCGCAGAAAGACTTCTACAGCATGGCGGCGTTCTTCAACAACTCCACGCAAGGCGCGATGGACGGGAACGTGAAGGACACCCCGCCCATCCTGTTCGTGCCCGCCGCCGACGACCGCGAGAAGTACGCCACCTGGGAGAAACGGAAGACCGTGGTGGCGGCGAAGGCGGAGGCGCGGAAGAAGACGGCCCGCACCCAGTTCGACTCGTGGCTGGCCAAGCTGAAGCCGGGCGACGTGCAGCCGCCGAACGACGGGCTGACCCTGGCCGCGTGGCTGGACGAGGGGGCCGGCACCACCCTGCGTTATGTGAAGGACGGCAAGCCGATGACGGCCGCCCTGCCGAAGGACGCCGACTGGCGGGTCGGGCCGCTCGGCGACCCGCAGAAGGTGCTGGGGGTGAAGGGCGGCAACACGGTCGAGTTCCCGGCCGACGTGGGCGACTTCGACGCGGCCAAGCCGTACACCGCCGCCGCGTGGGTGCAGGTGCCCAACCGCGGGCAGACGGCGGCCATCTTCGCCAAGATGGACAACAAGGCCGACTACCGCGGGTGGGATTTGTTCCTGGAGAACGACAAGTTCGCGGCGCACCTGGTGGGGACGTGGCCGAAGGACGGGCTGAAGGTGGCCACCAAGAACACCTTCAACCCGAACCAGTGGCATCACGTCGCCGTGACGTGGGACGGCAGCCAGAAGGCGAGCGGGTTGAAGCTGTACGTGAACGGCGAGTTGCAGCCGGTGGACGTGTTCGCGGCGGACAAGTTCGTGGACCCGGCCACCTTCGCCACCAAGATTCCGGCCGGCACCATCAAGACCGCCATGCCGTTCACAATCGGCCGCCGCTCCCCGGATCAGTCGTTGCGGGCGGTGGGGGTCACCGACCTGCGGCTGTACGACCGGGCGCTGGCGGCGACCGAGTTGGGCGAGTTGGCGGCGGCCGCCCGCATTCAGGCGCTCCTGGCGAAGCCGGCCGACAAGCGGCAACCGAAGGAGGCGGACGACCTGTTCAACTGGTGGCTGGCAAACAAAGACATGGCGTCGAAGGAGCTGAACGCCGAGCTGCAAGCGGTGCGGCAGGAGGAGGTGGGGTTCAAGGCCCGCGGCACCACCGCCCCGGTGTCGAGCGAGAAGACGACCCCGCCGGAGGCGTACATCCTGAAGCGGGGCGACTATGACAAGCGGGGCGAGAAGGTGGCCGCCGGCACCCCGCAGGCGCTGCCGCTCATGGCCAAGGAGTTGCCGAAGAACCGCCTCGGGTTCGCCCAGTGGCTATTGAGCAAGGACCACCCGCTGACCAGCCGTGTGACCGTCAACCGCTTCTGGCAGGAGCTGTACGGGCAAGGGCTGGTCCGCACGTCGGGCGACTTCGGCATCACCGGCGAACAGCCCAGCCACCCGGAGTTGCTCGACTGGATGGCCGAGGACTTCGAGAGCCACTGGGACTTCAAGCGGTTCTTCAAACTGCTGGTGACGAGCGGCACGTATCGCCAGGCGGCGATCACGACGAAGGACAAGCTGGAGAAGGACCCGAGCAACATCCTCCTGAGCCGTGGCCCGCGGTTCCGCATGGACGCCGAGATGATCCGCGACTACGCCCTGGCCGCCAGCGGGCTGCTGGTGCCCAAGCTGGGCGGGCCGAGCGTGCGGCCGTACCAGCCGGAAGGGGTGTGGGAGGCGGTGGCCATGCCGGAGAGCAACACCCGCAACTACAAGCGGGACACCGGCGAGGGGTTGTACCGGCGGAGCATGTACACGTTCTGGAAGCGGGCCGCCCCGCCGGCCGCGATGGAGGTGCTGAACGCCCCCAACCGCGAGACGTGTGCGGTGCGGCGGGAGCGGACGAACACCCCCCTGCAAGCGCTGCTCACGCTGAACGACACGCAATACGTTGAAGCCGCCCGCGTGCTGGCCGAAAAGGCGATCACGTCGGCACCGGAGGACGACAAGCGGATCGACTTCGTGGCGAAACGGCTGCTCGGGCGGGCGTTCACCGCGAAGGAACTGCCGATCGTGAAGGAGAGCCTGGCGGCGCTGACGAAGGAGTTCGCGGCGAAGCCGGACGAGGCGAAGAAGCTTCAAACGGTGGGCGACTCCAAGAGCGACCCGAAGCTGAAGGCGGAAGAACTGGCCGCGTGGACGATGCTCTGCAACGAACTCATGAACCTCGATGAGGTGCTGAACAAGTAATGTACTCCGCACCCTCCGGGTGCGGTTCCTCAAGCCAGCCCCGAAGCCATGCCCACACCCCAAACGCTTCAGTTTTTCGACCCGCAGGCGGCATTCGATGTCGTCCGTGGTCGGAACCTGCCGCACTGGTTGCAGTCCGGGGTGGTGGCGTTCTTGACGTGGCGGACATGGGATTCAATGCCGGCTCACGTTTTGGAGGAGTGGGTGGCGGCGAGAGCCAACTGGCTCCGCGACCGGGGGGTGGACGGGAGACAGCCCGGCTGGGAAGATCGGTTGATCCCAGAAGATGCCAATCGGTTTCGAGAGGTCGTGTCCGAGCGGTGGGAAACCGCCATCGACGGCGGACTCGGGTCGTGCCCTTTTCGCACACCAGAGAACGCCCGAATCGTGGCCGACGCCTTCAGGCATTTCGACGGCACACGGTACCGGATGCATGACTTCGTGGTGATGCCGAACCACGTTCAATCGCTCGTCACCTTCCCTCATGACGGCATGAGGAAGCAGTGTGAGTCGTGGAAGCGATTCACGGCGACTGAACTGAACCGCCGGCTCGGTCGCGCAGGTCGATTCTGGGCGAGCGAGGCGTTCGACCACCTGGTCCGATCTGCCGATCAGTTTGACTGGTTCCGAAGTTACATCGCAAACAATCCGGTCAAGGCGGGCCTGCGGCCGGGTGAATACTGCCATTACACCGAACCGCACCCGGAGGGTGCGGAGTACATTGGAGGCTTCCCATGACCCCCCTGTTCCCGTCCGCGTTCGCCGCCCACCACACCCGCCGGGCGTTCTTCGGCTCGGCCGGTCTGTCGCTCGGCACCGCCGCCCTCGCCTCACTGCTGGCCCGTGACGGCAAAGCGGCGGAGTCGAAAGGCGTGCCCACCGGTGGCAAGAACGCCGCCCTCGCCGGCACGCACTTCCCGAGCAAGGTGAAGAACGTCATCTACCTGCACATGGTCGGCGGGCCGAGCCAGATCGACCTGTTCGACTACAAGCCGAAGCTGGCCGACATGTTCGACAAGGACCTGCCCGATTCCATCATCAACGGGCAGCGGCTGACGACGATGACGAGCGGGCAGAAGCGGTTCCCCATCGCCCCGAGCGTCTACAAGTTCGCCCAGCACGGCCAGGGCAAGGCGTGGATCTCCGAAGCGCTGCCGTGGAAGGCGAAGATGGCCAACGACCTGTGCATCATCAAGACGATGCACACCGAGGCCATCAACCACGAGCCGGCCATCACCTTCATGCAGACGGGCAACCAGGTGACCGGCCGCCCGTGCCTGGGGGCGTGGATGAGCTACGGCCTGGGCAGCCTGAACCAGGACCTGCCGACGTTCGTGGTGATGGTCGCCCAGCCGACCAACACCGAGCAGATTCAGGCGATCAGCGCCCGCCTGTGGCAGAGCGGCTACCTGCCGGGCGAACACGCCGGGGTGTCGTTCCGGGCGAAGGGCGACCCCATCCTGTTCATCAACGACCCGCCGGGTGTCAGCCGCGACGTCCGCCGGACCACCCTGGATGGGCTGAAGAAGCTGAACGAACTCGGCCACCAGACCACCGGCGACCCGGAGACGCTCACGCGGATCAGCCAGTACGAGATGGCGTTCAACATGCAGCGGAGCGTGCCCGAACTGACCGACCTGAGCAAAGAGGACGCGAAGACGCTGGAGATGTACGGGCCGGACGTGAAGAAGGCCGGGTCGTTCGCCAACAGCGTGCTGACGGCCCGCCGGCTGGTGGAGCGCGGCACGCGGTTCGTGCAGATCTACCACAACAACTGGGACCACCACGGCAACCTGCCCGGCCGCATGAAGTTTCAGACCGGCGACGTGGACCAGCCGTGCTACGGGCTGGTGCAAGACCTGAAGCGGCTGGGGCTGCTGGACAGCACGCTCGTCATCTGGGGCGGCGAGTTCGGGCGGACGACGTACACCCAGGGCACGCTGACGAAGACGAACTACGGGCGGGACCACCACCCGCGGTGCTTCAGCATGTGGATGGCCGGCGGCGGGTGCAAGGCGGGCACGGTGTACGGGGAGACGGACGACTTCAGCTACAACATCACCGAGAACCCCGTCCACATCCGCGACTTCCACGCCACGGTGCTGAAGCTGCTCGGCATCGACCACCAGAAGTTCACCTACCGCTACCAGGGCCTCGACCAGAAGTTGACCGGCGTCGAAGAGGCGAAGGTGGTGACGGACCTGATCGGGTGATGAGGGTAGGTCTGGCGAGCCGAGCCTGACCTGAACCGTTGGATGAGTGCCGTCCACGCTCCGGGGGCAGGTGATTGGCTCTCCGCTGTACTCCTCCACATGCCAGCGGGTGCCGCTCGGCTCGCGGCACCCGCTGGCATGCCCCGCTCCGCCGCCGGAAGGCCCACGAAACGCGACAAGCCCGACCGCGAACGGTCGGGCTTGAGGTGGTTCTCCGGCGCTCCCTTGACACTACTGGATCGCCGCTTCTCGCTTCACCATCCGCCGGCCCTTCTTCGGCCACAGGATCCGCCACACGCTCTTGCGGCTGCCCGGCTTGGCCTTCGGCTTGGGCGACACGTGGATGTCGCGGGCCAGCCCCAGCCACGCCATCGACCGGATGAGCATGTACGTGATGTCGAACTCCCACCACCGCAGGCCGTGGGCGGCCGACCGCTGGTGGGCGTGGTGGTTGTTGTGCCACCCCTCGCCGAACGTCACCAGGGCCACCCACCACAAGTTGCGCGACTTGTCGCTAGTGTTGAACCCGCGGTACCCCCACTTGTGGGCGGCCGAGTTCACCAGCCAGGTGGCGTGGTACACGAACACGGTGCGGGCGGCCACGCCCCACACCACCCAACTCAGCCCGCTCCCGCTCCACAACTCGCCCAGCCCGTACAGCAACCCCGCCAGCAGGATGGGGAACAGCCAGTGGAACCGCTCGAACATGCGGTGCATCGGGTCGCGGGCCAGGTCCTTCACGTTGAACAGGGTGCGGTTCGGGTCTTTCGGTTCGGGCCGCATCCACCAGCCGAAGTGCGACCACCAGAAGCCGTGTTCCGGGCTGTGCGGGTCGTCGTGTTCGTCCGAGTGCGTGTGGTGTTTGCGGTGCGTGCCCACCCACGTGAGCGGGCCGTCCTGGTTGGCCAGCACCCCGCTCAGGGTGAGCAGGAACTCGACCACCCGGTTGGTGTGGAAGCTACGGTGCGTCAGCAGGCGGTGGTAGCCGAGGGTGATGCCCAGGCCGGTAATCACATACAGAATGCCGAACACCACCAGCCCGGACCAGGTGAACGTGAACGGGGCGGCGCACGCGGCCAGGTGCATGCCGGCGATCCACACCATACTCGTCCAACTGAACGGCCGGGATGATCGGGGTGCCGATGGCGTGGCGGGTGTTGATGGCGTGGCGGGCGGAGTGGGCGTCGAGTTCAAAGTCATTCGTGCCTTCATGATGGCCGGCTGGGGCGTCACCGACGCGGTCGGACCGCGAGGGGTTTGGACGGGAGGGCCGGCAGGGTAGCAGGACCTGGAAGGGAGGGGCGATGGTCGGTCGCGGCCGTCGTCCCAGAACCGGGACACCTGGGATGACCATCACCCCGTGCCCGCTCTCACGACCGTCCGGGGCGAGGTGCCAGACAGTCCCACATAGCTATAGGACACGTCGGCAAGTTCTTCCCGCCGGGGGTGAAAAAAGTTTTACTCGACACAGTCCGCGTGTGTCAATCCGGAACCGTGTCCGCACCATGCGGAGTCCGTTAACCCAGGTCGAACACAGCGATCTGCCCCTTTTGGCCGGCGGCGGCGGCGGTCAGACCGTCGGGCGACACGACGACCGCGGTCGTTTGGCCGATTCCCCAGTCGTAGCTCGTCACCAGTTGCCCGGTAGCAACGTCCCAGATTCGCAGTTGCCCGTCGTGGCACGTCGAAAGTACCCGCCGCCCGTCCGGGGTGAACACCACCGCGTTCGCCTGCTTCGGGTGAGCGAGTGTGAGGCGGGGAACGTCGGAATCGGCCGGAAGGAGGAATACGGACTTGGCGTGAGCGACCGCCAGAGTGTCGCCGTCGGGAGAGTACAGCACCTGGCTGGTGCGCGTGCCTTTCAGCGTGAAGGTGCGGATCGGGGCGAGGGTTTTGGCGTTCCATACTTTGATCGCCGGCTTGTCGCCCACCCCGCCGTCGCTCACCAGGGTGTTGCCGTCCGGCGAGAAGGAGAGCCGGCTGATGGTGTGGTCGTCCGAACGGTCGAGCACTTCCACCGGCTTCCCGCGCCCGACGAGGGGGAACACCGCCAGCCGGAATTTGGTGTGATACCCGCTCCGCTGTGCGACGCTGTACGACATCGCCAGCCGGTTCCCCTCCGGAGAGAACGCGAGGGCATACACCTCGACGGCGGTCGGCAGCGGAGAGACAACCGTGTGCCAACTCTCAACAATCCCGGCCCAGTTCGGTTCGGTCGAGTCGAACCACAACAGCGGCGGGACATCGCCGCTCTCCTCAGCCGGCCAGAAGGAGCCGCCCACGGCGATCTTCTTCGCGTCGGCGGAAACGGCCGCCGACTCGGCGCGGAGGGGGACGGAGAGGGCCTCCGTCCCGTCGGCCACATTCACCCACCGGGCCTCGTCCGCCGATCGCACTTCATACCCGCCGACGACCAGCAGTCGCCGCCCGTCGGGGGTGTAGTGCAGGCCACTGATCTGCTTCATCGCCTTCAGTTTGATCTGCCGCATGGCTCGCCTCCTGGGTGCAAGGGTATCGAAGATCTCACCCCCGGCCCCTCTCCATGAAACCTACCCCCCGTCCCCGCTCGACCCGCCCTACAAGAACTCACCCTCGGCGGGATGTCCACACCGCGCCCACCGCTGGTCACACGGCGCCCACCTCACCCGCCGTTCGCCTCACTTTCCAGCCCGTCACGTTTGGCACCCCGCTTGCCCGGCGTACCATGCCAGAGCCTTTTTCCCAGAGGTGCCAACCCGTGACGCGGTCCCCACTACTCGCCATTCTCCTGCTCGCCACTCCCGTGTTCGCCGCCGACCCGCCCAAGAAGCCGACCGCGGCCGAGTGGCAGGCGGTGGTCGATAAGGCCACCAAGTATCTGCAGGACAAGCAGGACGACAAGGGCGGGTGGAGTACCGACAAGAACATCGGCGTGACCGGCGTGGTCGTGACGGGCTTGCTGCAAACGGGCACCAAGGCGGACGCCGAACCGGCCGCCAGGGGGTTGAAGTTCGTCGAGGGGCTGATCAACGAGAAGGCCGGGCACATCGCCGGGGCCGACCCGAAGCAGGGGCTTCAGAACTACGTCACCAGCGTGAACGTGCTCGCCCTCGCCACCGCCAAGCAGGACGACAAGTACAAGAAGGTGATCGGCAACGCGGCCGAGTTCCTGAAGAAGCTCCAGTGGGACGACGGCGAGGGGAAGAAGGAGGCGGACGACTTCTTCGGCGGAGCGGGGTACGACAGCAAGAGCCGCCCCGACCTGAGCAACACGCAGTTCTTCCTCGACGCGCTGGTGGCCGCCGGGGTGAAGTCGGACGACCCGGCGTTCAAGAAGGTGCAGGTGTTCGTGAGCCGCTGCCAGAACTTCAAGAGCGAGCACAACCCCGCGCCGTGGGCCGGCAAGATCAACGACGGCAGCTTCGTCTATAGCGCCGCCGCCGGCGGCAGCACCAAGACGACCGACGACCCGCTCGACGGCACCAAGGACAGCCTGCCGGGGTACGGTAGCATGACCTACGCCGGGGTGAAGAGCCTGATCTACGCCGGAGTGAGTAAGGACGACCCGCGGGTGAAGTCGGCCCTGACGTGGCTGCGGAAGAACTACACCGTGGACGCCAACCCCGGCATGCCCCCGCAACTCGCGGCCCGCGGCCTGTTCTACTACTACCACACCATGAGCAAGGCGCTGGAGGTGATGGGCGAGGACACGTTCGAGGACGACAAGGGGGTGAAGCACGACTGGCGGACGGACCTGTTCCGGGCGATCGAGAAGCGGCAGAAGGCGGACGGCAGTTGGACGAACGAGACCGACCGCTGGATGGAAGGCGACCCGGCCCTGGTGAGCGGGTACATGCTGATGGCGCTGAGCCACTGCAAGCCGAAGTGAGCGTGCTTTGTGTTCTGCTCGCTCCGCGAGCGGCAAACCAGGACCGCTCGCGGAGCGAGCAGAACACGTCACGCGAAGAACCGGCGGACGGGCACACTGAAACCGGGCAGCACGTCGGGCAGGGTGAGTTCGTCGTCGGCCCGGAAGATTTCCTGAAGGGTGTCCCCCCGGTACACCGAGGCGGTGAGCGTGTCCGGATCGAGGACGAGGACGGCGTTCAGGTGGTCGTACTTCGTCATGAACTCTTCGGCGGTGATGAGCGTCGGCCCCGGATTCGGTGCGGGGGAACTGACGTGTGGTGCGGCCGGCGGCAGCGGCGGCGGGCCGGCGGGCATGGTGGGGGCAACGGCGGTGCTCACAGGTCGTCCTCCGGTCGTTCCCTTCAGCATACCCCTCGGCCACTCCCGCTCGCCATCCCAACCCGGCTCGCTAAACCATCCCCTTTCCCCACCGTGCGAGCGGAACATGAAGCGGCATCACCTGTGCGGCATGGGCAACGCCATCGTCGATCTGTTCGTCGAAGTGACCGACGAGCAGTTCGCCGCCCTCGGGTTCGAGCGCGGCACCATGCGGCTGGTCGATCACGCCGAGCAGCAGACCGTGCTGGCCAAGTTCGCCGCGGTGGACCCGCGACTGGTGAGCGGCGGCAGCGTGGCGAACAGCGTCATCGGGTTCGCGGCCCTCGGCGGCAAGGCGGCGTTCGTCGGGTGCGTGGGCGACGACCGCTACGGCCTGCACTACCAGAGCGAACTGACCGAACTGAACGTGGGCCTCGGCAACCCAGTCGTGGTGAACCAGCCGACGGGCACCTGCTGTGCGATCATCACGCCCGACGCCGAGCGGACCATGCGGACGTGTCTGGCGGTGTCGTCGCACCTGTCGGCGGAGCATGTGCAGGCCGACCGCCAGTTGATCGAACAGTCCGCGTGGCTGTTCATCGAGGGGTATCTGTTCAGCAACGGCGACGTGGGGCAGGGGGCCGTGCGGGAGGCGATCAAGATCGCAAAGGCGAGCGGGACGAAGGTGGCCATCACCTGCTCGGAGGCGTTCATCGTCCACGTGTTCGGCGAGCACCTGTACGCCGCGCTGAAGGACGCCGACCTGTTCTTCTGCAACGCGAGCGAGGCGTGCGCCGCGGCCAACGCCCGCGACAGCCAGGAGGCGTTCCAGAAGTTGGCCGACCTGGTGCCGAACTGCGTGGTGACGGACGGCCCGGCCGGGGCGTATGTCCGGTGGGACGGGGCCGAGCATCACGTGCCGGCGTTCGCCGTGACACCGAAGGACCTCACCGGGGCGGGCGACATGTTCGCGGGGGCGTTCCTGTACGGGGTGACGCACGGGGTGCCGGCCGACAAGGCGGCGAAGGCGGCGAACAAACTGGCGGCGATGGTCATCTCGCAAGTCGGGGCACGCCTGCACGCCGGCGCGAAGGAGCAGTGGGCGGGGGCGGTGGGGTGATTGAAGCCGATCTGGAACACTCCGGGGCCGCCGTCTCCCACCTTCGAGCAGAGGGGTTGATCCTGTGAGCCAGGACCGCACGCTCGTGAACGCCATCAAGGTGCAGTTCGCACGGAAATCGACCGCGGCGTTACAAGCCATCAAGCAGGCTGGCGACCACGACCGCTGGTCCGCCGAGGCGGTGCTGGCGGCGGGTGAGTTGCTGGAAGAGCGTCGCACCGGAGTCGCCCGAGAACCGGACGTGCCGGACGACACGGAGGACGACCTGCCGGAGTACGAATACGATCCAGACCTCTTGCTTCTCGGCCTGTTCGCGGGGGCAGGGGCCATCGTCCTTCCACATATCATCCGACGTGTTGAAGCCGTTAAACGCCCCGACTTGCCCGCACCGTTCGGGCCGAAGATGGCGTGGGTGGCGGTTGCCACAACCGACACCGCTGCAGTGGCAAACGCGCTCGGATTGCGTCGGTTCACTGAGGCGTCGTGGGGGGATGGCATCGAAGCCGCCCACCGCGGGTCGGTGTTCGTGACGCCGCCCGTCGGGGATTGGACGCTGGTCGTGGGCACGTCGCTGTTCCACCCGCCCGACCGCACGGCGGAGGGTGTGGGGGCGCTCTTGGAAGCGGTCAGCCGGCAGTTCGAAGAAGCGCAGTATTTCGGCAGTCTGAACGAGGCGGGATTGTTCGTCTGGGGCCAGAGCCGGCAGGGGAAGGTGCTTCGCGGCTACGGCTGGCTCGGCGCCCAACAGCAAGAGTTGTGGAACGTCGGGACGCCGACGGAAGAGGAAACAGCCCTCGGATTCCGGTTCGGAGTAGGTCAGGCCCCTCTCGTCGAAGCCGCGGAAGGCAGCGAACCAACCCCGTTCAGCGAAGACGACCTGTTCCAACTCGCCGCCCGCTGGAGCGTCGATCCGATGACGCTGGATGTGGAGTTCGCCGAGCCGGTGTCCGGGCTGTTGGGTCAGTTCCCGTCGGCCACGTCGTTCGAACGGCGACGATTGGCGTAGCGCACCGCAACGCCCCCGCCGCCCTTGCGGGCGGGGTATCGTCAGACGGGCACTACAAAATTTCCTTGATCGCTTCCCCGTCATCCACCAGAGGCACGGGGCGGCCGGAGTGGTCCTTGAACGTCTGCTTCGGGTCGATGTCCATCACCTTGTACACCGTCGCCAGTACGTCGGCGGGGGTGAGCGCCCGCTCGACCGGATACTCGGCCTTCGCGCTCGTCTTGCCCACCACCACCCCGCCCTTCACCCCGCCGCCGGCCAGCAGCACCGAGAACGCCCCCCCCCAGTGGTCGCGGCCCGGAATCGGGATCCCCGGCTGACCCGTGTTGATCTTCGGCGTGCGGCCGAACTCGCCCGCCACCATCACCAGCGTCGTTTCCAGCAACCCGCGGTCGCTCAGGTCGTCGAGCAGCGCGCCCACCGCCCGGTCCACCACCGGCACCCGCATGGCGTGCGCCTTCTCGATGTTGGAGTGGTCGTCCCAGTGCGGCATGTCCACCGTCACGAACGTGACCCCCGCCTCCACCAGCCGGCGGGCCATCATGGTGTACTTCGCCGTCGCCGACCGCCCGTACCGGTCCGCCGCCTTCGGGTCTTCCTTGTCGAAGTCGAACGCGGTGCGGGCCGACCCGCCGAGGATCAGGTCCATCGCCTTCTGCTGGTGTTCGTCCATCAGGGCGGCGGTGCCGGAGGTGTCGAGATCCCGCCGCAGGGTGTCGAGCTGTTTCAGCAGGCTCGTCCGCTCGCCCATCGCGTCGGCGGAGGTGCCCTTCAGCCCGCTCAGCCACTTCGGGGTGCGCACCGGACTGGCGTCGGTCGGCCCGAGGTACTGCTGCTCGCGGTTCACGTCGAACGGGTTGCACGCCGCCCCCAGGTACGACGCGCCCATGTAGCCGGGGAACAGGTAGACCGTCTGGGCGGACGGCAGCCCCACATACGCCGGCAGGCCGGGGGCGTTCGCCCCTTTCAACTTCGCCACGATGGAGCCGACCGACGGGGACTTCTGCGCCTTGTTCGCGGTCGTCGCGCCGAACCGGCCGGTCGTCACCCAGTGGGCGGCGGCAAAGTGGTCGCCGGTGTCGTGATGCACCGACCGCAGGAGGGCCACCTGGTCGAACCGCTTGGCCGTTTCGGGCATGAGTTCGGAGACGAACACGCCGGGGGTGCGAGTCTTGCACACGCCGAACGGCCCGCGGTACTCGACCGGGGCGTCCGGCTTCGGGTCGTAGGTTTCGAGCTGACTCGGCCCGCCGTCGAGCCAGATGAGGATGACCGATTTCGGCTTCACCGACGGGGTGTTCGCACGAGCGCGGAGCAAATCGGGCAGCATCAACCCGCCCACGCCGATCGCACCGACCTTCAAGGCGGCCCGGCGGCTGACGCCGGCACAGTTGCGGGACGCGGGGCCGGAGGTGACGGTGAGCATGAGACGTGCCCGGCGGGGAGGGAGATCGGCGGACTGTTGAACTTACCCGAAGTGTCGGCCGGACGCCAGAGTGCGCCGGCGGTTCGGTTCATACAATCCCTGCCTATGTCCGTCGCCCGCAATCGCGTGTTCCTGGCGTTGAAAACCGCCCTGGCGGTGGCCGTCATCGCCGCGGTCGGCTGGCACTTCTACGGCCTGCTCACCAAACCCGAAGTGCAGCAACAGCTTACGCTCCGGGTGGAGTACCTGCTTCCGGCCGGTCTGCTGTACCTGGCGTGTCACACCCTTTGGGGGACGTTCTGGGTGCAGTTACTCCGCGGGCAAGGCGTGACGGTGGGCTGGCTGGCGGGGGTGCGGGCCTACTTCGTCAGCCAGGTCGGGAAGTACGTGCCGGGCAAGGCGTTGGTCATCCTGCTGCGGGTCGGGCTTCTGAAAGGCACCGTCGCCTCGCCCACCATCATCATCGTCACCGGCACCTACGAGACGCTCACCAACATGGCGGCCGGGGCGGTGCTGGGGGCGTGCCTGTTGCCGTTCTGCGGGCAACTGGAAGCCATCGACCCGCAGTACCGCGACTTCGTGCCGTACTCGGTGTTCGGGGTGGCGTTCGTGCCGCTGGTGGTGCTCGCGCTGAACCGGCTTGTGCGGCGGGTGGCCGCCAAGTACCGCAAGCCGGACGCCCCGCCGATCCCGGTGCCGTCGGTCTGGCTGATCGGCCGCGGGATGCTGCAAGCGATGGTCGGCTGGTGTCTGCTCGCGCTGGGCGCGTGGCTGACCGCGTGCGGGCTGTCGGCCGACCCGGTGCCGCTGACGCCGGCCACGTTCGCTCAGTATCTCTGTGCGGTGTGCGTGGCGTATGTGATCGGGTTCGCGGCACTGTTCCTGCCGGCGGGCGGCGGGCTGCGGGAGTTGGTGTTGCAGTGGCTGCTGGCGCCCCCGCTGGGTGCGGTGTCGGCGGCGGTGGCGGTGGTACTGCGGGTCGTGTGGACACTGGCCGAAGCGGTGGCGGCGGTGGGGCTGTACTTCGCCCCGGTTTCTAGGATCCCCTTACCCTCACCCCCAGCCCCTCTCCCGCAAGGGGAGAGGGGGGCAGTCAGCGAGGTGCCCGCGTGACGGACGAGTCGCCCGCCCCGCCGGTCAGCCTGCTGTCGCTGGTCGTGCCGGTGTTCAACGAGCAGGAGAGTCTGGGTCAACTCGTCGCCGAGATCGACGCGGTGGTGAACGCCCTGCCCGGCTGGCGGCACGAGATCGTGTTCGTGGACGACGGCAGCACCGACACGTCGTGGGACCGCGTCCGCGAGTTGGCCAAGCGCGAACACGTCCGCGGGCTGCGGCTCCGCCGCAACTTCGGTAAAGCTGCGGCGCTCAACGCCGGGTTCGCCGCCGCTCGCGGTGACATCGTGCTGACACTCGACGCCGACCTGCAAGACGACCCGGTCGAAATCCCGCGGTTCCTCGACGCGATCAAGGACGGCAAGGACGTGGTCAGCGGGTACAAGCAGGTGCGGCACGACCCGTGGCACAAGGTGTTCCCCAGCCGCGTGTTCAACTGGATGGTGAGCACGGTCACCGGCGTCAAATTGCACGACCACAACTGCGGGTTCAAGGCGTACAAGGCGGCCGTGGTACGGGAGGTGAAACTGTACGGCGAACTGCACCGGTATGTGCCGGTGCTGGCCGCCGCCCGCGGGTTTACCGTGGGCGAACTGGTGGTGCATCACCGGGCGCGGAAGTTCGGGCAGTCCAAGTACGGGTGGAAGCGGTTCCTGAAAGGCTTCCTCGACCTGGTGCAAGTGCGGGTGACGACGGAGTTCGGTTGGCGTCCGATGCACCTGTTCGGCACGGTCGGCATCCTCTGTTGGGCGAAGTCGGCGGCGGCCGGCGTGCTGGCGGCGGTGCTGCTGGCGTTCGTCGGCGGGCCGGTCGGCACCTTCTTCGGCGTGCTGCTACTGTTGGTCGCCGGAGTGAGCGGGGTGTTCGGCGGGCAGTGCGTCGTCAGCGGGGTGCTGGCCGAGTTGCAGGCCGCCCGACGGGAGGACGCGCCGTTCGTGGTGAGTGAAACGACCGGGAACGAACCTGGAACCGCCGGCGTCCGCCGGCCGGGTGGGG
>JANNDF010000399.1:0-3612 GCA_031387445.1 Planctomycetia bacterium | reverse complement strand
CTCTCCCCCGCTCCGCAGGGGAGAGGTGTACTACCCGGTTTCCCGCCGAGCATTCATCACCGGCCAAAGCGGAACCTCCGGGAATATTCCCCCGCCCGGCGCATCAGATTCGGATGCCCCTCCCGCGCTCGTTCGTAAATTGATTCTTCCTCCACCCTGACACCGCACCCAATGACCGCACTTCTCGACCGCCCGCCGCTCAACCCCACCCGCGACCCGTTCCACGTGCGGGAAGTCATCGCCCCCGAGACGCCGCCCACCAAGCGGAAGCACAAGGTGATCGCCGTGCTGCCGGCGTACAACGCCGCCCGCACCCTCGCCGCCACCGTCGGCGACATCCCCGCCGGCAGTGTCGATGAGATCCTGCTGGTGGACGACGGCAGCAAGGACGACACGGTGAAGATCGCCCGCGACATGGGGCTGTCGGTCATCGTCCACGAGAAGAACTCCGGGTACGGCGGCAACCAGAAGACGTGCTACCGCTACTGCCTGGAACACGGGGCCGACGTGGTGGTGATGATCCACCCGGACTATCAGTACAACGCCCGCGTCATCCCGCACGCCGTCGGCATGATCGAGTTGGGCATCTGCGACGTGATTTTGGGCAACCGCATTCGCACCCGTGCCGAAGCGGTGGGCTGTGGGATGCCGTGGTGGAAGTACGTGAGCAACCGGGCGCTCACCCTGTTCGAGAACGTCATGCTCGGGCAGAACCTGGGCGAGTTCCACAGCGGCTTCCGCGTCTACCGCCGCAGCGTGCTGGAGACCGTGCCGTTCGAGCAGAACAGCGACGACTTCGTGTTCGACACGCAGTTCCTGTGTCAGGCGGTGCGGTTCGGCTTCCGCCTGGGCGACGTGCCGGTGCCGGTGCGGTACTTCGACGAGGCGAGCAGCATCAACTTCAAGCGCAGCCTGACCTACGGCCTTCGCACCGTCACCACCGTCGGCGGGTACTGGATGAACAAATTCGGGGTGAAGAGCAAGCTGTACACGCGGAAGAAGTGACCGGACGTGGGGGAAGTTTCCAACTTGCCAACCGAGGCAAGATGGAATCTTGCCCCACGGCCAACAACGCAGCCGGGTGCGCGACCTCGCGCACCCGGCTGTTCGTTTTCCGGTGTCGTGTTACCGACGGCGGTCGAGCTTCCGCAGTTCACGCGGGGTCAGCCCGTACACCTTGTACACGTCGGTGCGGTACGTCGGCGTGTAGAAGTTGGGGTAGGTGGTGACGGTGTACGTCGGGATCGTCTTGTACACGTCTGGCGTGATGCTGAGCACGGCCATCTTCTTGGCGAGGTCGAACTTGGCGGCCTCCCACGGCACGGTGATCAGCTTGCCGCCGTTGTCCACCACCAGGTATTCCAGGTTGCCGGCGTCGTCGAACACCAGGTCGTCCACGGTGCCCACCTGCGTCTCGCCGGCGATGTACACTTTGGTGCCCAGCACTTCCTTTGCGCGGAAGGTGGGGGCGGACACTTCCTTCTCCACCGGCTTCAGTTGGAGCGGTTGAGCCGGCTGAACGGCCTGTCCGTAGGCGATCGACGTGCCCGTCAGGGCGAGAATGGCGGCGGCGTTAAACAGCAATCGTTTCATGGTGATCCTCACTCGGGGAACAGTTGGCCCAGCCACACGGCCGGGCGGGGAAGTGGTACGCAAGCATGATGCCGAAGCCCGGCGATTGGCCGCCCCGCCCTCCCGCGGGTGGGATAGAATGGCCTCCCCGTCACCTCGCCCGGAGGCCGCCGTGTCCGACCCCATCTCTCGCCGCGATTTCGCCCTGGCCGTCGGAGCCGTCGCCACCCCCGTCATGGCGGCCGATCCGCCGAAAGACACGCCCAAGCCGGCCGCCCCGGTGGAAGCCGAGTTCACCCGCGACTACGACGCCCCCAAGTTCACCCCCGCCTGGAAGAAGCCGCAGGTGAACCGCCTGCTGGTGCAGGACTTCGTCATCTACGCCCACTCCGACCTGGACATGGTGAAGAAACTGCTGGCGAAAGAGCCGGCCCTGCTGAACGCGGCGATGGACTGGGGCGGGGGCGACTGGGAGACGGCGCTCGGCGGGGCGTCGCACTTGGGCCGGCGGGACATCGCCGAGTACCTGATCGAGCAAGGTGCCCGCGTGGACCTGTTCGCCGCGACCATGCTCGGCCAACTGGACGTGGTGAAGGCACTGCTCACACTTCAGCCGAAGTTGATCGACGCGAAGGGGCCGCACGGGTTCAGCCTGCACTGGCACGCCCACATGGGCGCTGAGAAGGCGAAGGAACTGCTCGACCACCTGCAAGGCATCAAGAAGGTGGAACTGCCGAAGCCGATGAAGAAGTAGGCGACAGAGGGGTGGCACAGCGGTTGCATGGGGACTTGTGAGGCGGCGCCGGCGCCGCACCCTTCACGGAGTCTCACATGCCCCTCCTCAGTCACCCTGCGTTCGGCCCGCGGGCCTCGCTCATCTACATCACCCTCGGCGCCCTGATCGACATCTGGGTGGCCGTGTGGTACTTCTTCCTGGTGCCCAAAGACGCGAACGCCGACGTCGGCATGACCTACTTCTGGCTGACCGGGTTCTTCCTCACCGGTCTGACCCTGCTGATCATCGGCCTGCTGCTCGGCCGCATCGGTCAGGCGGCCCGCCGGTCCGAACTGCCCCCGCCTGAGGCGCTCCCGGCCGAGACCGCCGTGCAGCAGAACGCCGCCATCATCCCCGTGAGCGGTCAGCCGATTGCCCCAGTCGCGCCCGTGATGCCCGCCGCCCCGGTAGCGTCAGCGGCACCCATCGTGCCGCAAGTGCCCGCCGGGGTCCGCCGCATATAGGGCACGGGCGTCGGCGTCACGAATCCCCCTTCGGGTTGCCCTCCGGGTCGCCCGGCGGGGATGCACGTCGGGCGATCGGCACCGGCCCACGTTCAGGTTCTTCCCGCTCTGCTTCCCTCTCCCGTGCCTCCCGCCGACGCTCCTTCTTGCGTCGGTACTCCTCTTCCTCCCGCTGATACTCCTCTTCCTCCTGCTCCCTCTCCTCCTCCAGCGCCGCCACGAAGTTCTCGTGAACGCCGGCCAGGGTGATCTCGTCTTCGGTGATCTTCTTGGGGTGAATGCCGGTCACGGTCAGCACCGCCAGCAGGACGAGGGACAGCACGAACCCGCTCAGTCCGCCGATCATGAGCCAGCCGCCCATCTTCCCCGTTTCGTAGCCGGATACGGTCGCCCCGCCGACGATGAACACCCCGGCGCTGATCACCACGCCGAACGCGCCGAGCAGCATCCGCCACCCCCAGTGGAAGTGCTTCCGTGCGACCAACGGCAGCCGCACGGTCATCTGCTTGCGGATGACGAGTGAGACGATCAGGCAGGGCAGCAGGCCGAGTGGGATGAGCGCGTACACCCACGCCGGCTGCCAGATGAACGTGCGGTGCTTCACGTGCTCGGTCGGCTCGCCGGTGAGGGCGCACACCGGCGGGAGTAGCCCGCGACTGGCTTCCCGGCTGGTGATGGTGACAGTGGCCATCGGCGTGCTCCGGATTGATGTCAGTTCCCGGTTCGGCAGTAGGTCCGGCTGTGCGGACTCCGGGGCGTCCGGCACAGCCGGACCTACTTCCCGTCCTTGCTCATCAGGTA
>JANNDF010000378.1:0-4010 GCA_031387445.1 Planctomycetia bacterium | reverse complement strand
GAGTCCTCGTTTTGTAGCCGCGAGCCACAGGCGATCGCGTCGGACCTTCTACGCGCTCGCCAGCGGCTCGCGGGTAATAAATGCCGCACACCGGCGGTGAACAGTTCCCGCAACCGCTTCGTGATCGGCCCTTGCTTGCCTCTGCCGATGCTCCGCTCGTCCACCTTTGTGACCGCAATCACTTCCGCCCCGGTGCCGGTGAGGAACATCTCATCCGCCACATACACGTCGTGCCGGGTGAGAGTCGCTTCCTTGAACGGGATGCCGGCCTTCTCGGCCAACTCGATAACGAAGTTCCGCGTGATGCCTTCCAGGATGCCGGCGTCCGGTGGGGGCGTCTTCAACACCCCACCCTTCACGATGAACAGGTTGTCGGCGGTACACTCGGCCACTTCACCCTTGTGATTCAGCATGACCGCTTCCAGGCACCCGGCCCGGATGGCCTCGATCTTGGCGAGGATGTTGTTCAGGTAGTTCAGGCTCTTCACCCGCGGGTTGGTGGCGTTCGGGTGGTTGCGGATGTAGCTCGACGTGATGACCTCCAGCCCGTTCTCGTACAACTCCGGCGGGTAGAGGCTGATGTCGTCCACGATGACGATGACCACCGGCTCGCACCGCCGCGGGTCCAGCCCCAGGTTGCCCGCCCCGCGGGTGACCACCAGCCGGATGTACCCGTCCACCTTCTTGTTCTCGGCGACGGCGTTCTCCACTACCTTCATCATCTCGCCCGGACTCATCGGGATGGTCAGCATGATCGCCTTCGCCGACTCGTACAGCCGCTCGATGTGCTCCCGGTGCTTGAACACCTTGCCGGAGTAGATGCGGATGCCCTCGAAGATGCCGTCGCCGTACAGGAAGCCGTGGTCGTAGACGCTGACTTTGGCGTCGTGCTTGTCGAAGTATTGGCCGTTGATCCAGATCTTGTTCGACATGACTCGGTGGCTCCGGGAGCGGTAGGGGGATTTTACCAGAGATGCGGTGGGAACCCAGCCCTCACGGGCTGGGCTGTGGGAACCGCCCCTTCGGGGCGGAAGTGGTTGGGTGCCATAGGCACCCGCGACCTGAAAGGTCGCTTCCCACAGCCCAGCCCGTGAGGGCTGGGTACACTGTCCACACTCCTCCCGCGGAGACACTCATGCGTCGCACCGTGTTCGCGCTGCTGTTGCTCGCCGGCCCGTTTCAAGTTGGAGGGCAACCGCCCCCCACACCCCTCGTGGCAAATCCCACGCCGGCCGGCTTCCACACGGTCAAGCTCGGCAAGCACACCTTCACGCTGCCGAATGGGTTCACCATCGAGCTGGTGACCGAATCCCCGCAAGTCGACCGCCCCGTCACCGCGGCGTTCGACGACAAGGGCCGGTTGTTCGTCGCCGATTCGAGCGGGGACAACTCGAAACCGGCGGAGCAACTGAAGAAGCCGACACACCGCGTGGTGATGCTCGAAAGCACCAAGAAGGACGGCAAGTTCGACAAGTCCACCGTGTTCGCCGACAAACTGTCGTTCCTGCAAGGCACCATGTGGCACGCCGGGTCGCTGTACGTCGCCACCCCGCCGACCATCCAGAAGTTGACCGACACCGACAACGACGGCATGGCCGACAAGCGCGAGGTCTGGTTCGACGGTGGGGTGCTAACCGGCTGTGCGAACGACGTTCACGGCCCGTATCCCGGACCCGACGGCCGCATCTACTGGACGAAAGGTGCGTTCGCCAAGCAGGAACTGGTGCTGCGGGGCGGCAAGAAGTTCACCACGAAGGCAGCACACATCTACCGGGCCAAGCCGGACGGCTCCGAAATCGAAGTGGTGATGACCGGCGGCATGGACAACCCGGTGGACGTGGCATTCACCCCCGCCGGCGAGATGTTCTTCACCACTACGTTCCTGCAACACCCGGCGAACGGCAAACGCGACGGTCTCATCCACGCCACCTACGGCGCGGTGTACGGCAAGGATCACGACGTGGTGAGCGACCACCTGTGGGCGTACCCGACGCTGAACGAACCGATGACGCACCTCGGCCCGGCAGCCCCGGCCGGACTGCACTGCTATCGGTCGAGTGCCTTCGGCGAAGACTACGCGAGCAACCTGTTCGCCTGCCAGTTCAACATGGCGAAGGTGAGCCGGCATGTCCTCAAGCCGCTCGGCAGCACCTACCGAACCGAAGACAGCGACTTCGTGACATCGGACAACCGCGACTTCCACCCGACCGACGTACTCGAAGACGCCGACGGCAGCCTGCTCATCGTGGACACCGGCGGGTGGTACAAACTCTGCTGCCCGAGCAGCGTGATGGAGAAGAAGGACGTGCTCGGAGCGATCTACCGAGTGAAGAAAGACGGGGCACATCAACCCGCCCCACCGAAGAATGAGTGGCAAGTCTCCGGCCGCATTGAATTGAAGCCCGGTGAAAGTCTGATTCAGAAAATGTTGACTGCGGGAGGGAAGACGAACCGCCTCCTCGCGGCCAATTTGTGTGGCACGCTCCATCGCAAAGATGCGGCCGACGACCTGAAGAAACTCCTCAAAGACGACTCTCTGCATGTCCGCCGCGCCGCCGCCGAAGCACTCGGCCGCATCGGTGACGAAACTGCCATCCCCGCCCTCCTCGAAGCGCTCGGCAGCGAGCCGATGGACGTGCCGCTGCAAACCGCCCTCACGCGGGCACTCATCGACATCGGCGACCCAGTACATGTGAAGGCGGGGTTGAAGGCGAAAGATGCTCGAACCAAGTTGGCGACTCGGACGGCCCTCAGTCAGCTCACCCCAGCGGAGTTCAACGACGACACGCTGTTCTGGCAGTATTCGCAAGGCAACGCCAGTGAGCAAGCGGTGGCGGTGAGGATCGCCCGCCAGTTGCCGGACGCGGCGGCGTGGGTTGGGGCAGCGGCCTGTGGCAACTACGACACGGCAACGGTTCAGCGGTTCGTACATCTGCCGAAGGTGCAACTGCAACTCGCGTTCATGGCCGGGGCCGGAATCAGTTCGCCTGTTTACGACGACCGGCGATCCGAGCGGGGCAGGGCGTTCGCGTTCGGAATGATGGAGGCTTCGAGAGTGAAGAACCCGCCGAACGAGTGGCGGCAAGCGGTGGCGGCCTCACTCCGCACGAAAGAGTCTCTCAAGGAATCGTTGGCTGCGGCGCGGTCGCTCGGAGCCGACAAGTGGGCCGACGACGACTTGAAGAATGGCCTCGCGGAGATCGTGAAGGATGACAAGCAGTCCGCCGAGGTGCGTCTGACTGCGCTCGCCATCGTGCCGAAGGTGGATGACGCACTCTTCACGTTCGTGCTGGAGAACCTGAAGGGATCGCAACCCGCGAACCTGCGGGGCCTTGCCGCGGAGGTGCTGTCGAAGGCTACGCTCACGCCCAAGCAATTCGCCACCGTTGCGGAAGCCATCCCCACCGCTTCGCCGCTCGACCTCGACAAACTGCTTGCGGTGTTCGCCAAGTCCACGGATGCGGCAGTCGGGCTGGCGCTGGTGAAGTCGCTGAGCGAGCCGAAGGTGCGGGCGGCGATCCGCACCGAACAGGTGAAGCCAATCCTGAGCAAGTACCCGCAGGCGGTGCAGTCCGAGGCGGACAAGCTGTACAAGCTGCTCGAATCTGCCCGGGCGGAGATGACGACCAAGCTCGAAACCATCCAAAAGGACACCCAGCCCGGCGACGTGCGGAAGGGGCAAGCGGTGTTCAACTCGACGAAGGCGGCGTGTACGGCGTGCCACAAGATCGCGTATGTCGGCGGGCAGATCGGCCCGGACCTGACGAAGATCGGCAGCATCCGCAGTGAGAAGGACCTGCTCGAAGCGATCGTCTTCCCGAGTGCCAGTTTCGTGCGGAGCTATGAACCGGTTAAGGTCGAGACGAAATCGGGCAAGAGCTTCAACGGCATCCTCGTCTCGGACTCGTCCGACGGCGTGACGCTGCGGGTGAGCGCGACCGAGGAAGTGCGGATCGACCGCAAGGACATCGACGAGTTAAAGCCCGGCACGGTGAGCGTGATGCCCGCCG
>JANNDF010000376.1:0-1010 GCA_031387445.1 Planctomycetia bacterium | reverse complement strand
AAATCGCCCTGGGTTACACCAACGCCTCAGTGTTGACCTGCCCGCCCACCCCCGCCAAGGGGGGGGGGTGCGCAAACTCATCGCCGCGAGCGAGCGGGCTTAACCGCTCCCCCGCGGCGATGACAAGTCAGAGCACTTCACTTCGAACGGGTCGCGTTGCGCCGGTTTTGCTGATTGCGCCATGTCATTCTGGCCGATACACGTCTGGCCCACACTCCGCTTCCGGTGCCGTATGTTCCGCGGGCTGTATGCCGCCGCGACGGCGCTGGACGCCGCCCAGCGGGCGCACGAGGCGACCGCCGACAACCTGGCGAACGTGTCCACCCCCGGCTTCCGCCAGCGGGGGGTGCGGTTCGAGACGTTCGACCGCCTGCTCGGCCGCGACACGCCCCCCACCGGCGACATTGTCGGCACGCGGCTGGTGTCGTCGTTCACCGACTTCCGCGCCGGCCCGCTGCAACAGACCGGCAACACGTTCGACCTGGCACTGAGCGAGCCGGACCAGTTCTTCGTCGTGCAGGGGCCGAACGGCCCGATGTACACCCGCGACGGCGCCTTCCGCCTGACCGGCGACGGGAAGGTGCTGACGCAGTCCGGTTACCCGCTGCTCGGCGACGGCGGGCCGATGGAAGTGCCGTCGGGCGCGCTCGTGGTGAACGTCGCCCGCGACGGCAGCGTCTCCGCCGACGGCGTCCCGGCCGGTCAGTTGCGGGTCGCCCGGTTCGCCGACCCGTCGCGGCTGTCGCCCGTCGGCCCGGTGCATTTCACCGCACCCCCGGAAGTGCAGCCCGAGACCGCCGCCCCGCGGGTGCAGCAGGGCTACCGCGAGGGGGCGAACGTGAACGCCCCGCAGGCGATGGTGAGCATGATTGCCAGCACGCGGTACTACGAGGCCGCCCAGCGGGCGATGCGGACGATCTCGGAGAGCGTGCAGTTGAACACCCGACCGCAGGGCTAACGAGCCGCGACCGCCAGGGAGCGGGTTTGGATTCCGCTCCCTGGCGGTCGCG
>JANNDF010000353.1:0-2678 GCA_031387445.1 Planctomycetia bacterium | reverse complement strand
CGTGTTCCACCCCATGTGCGGCACCTTCAGCCCCAGCCGGCGGCACCTACTTCAGCGGGAGACTGCTATGGCGGCGGACATCGTCATCGTCGATTTCGGCATGGGAAACCTGCGGAGCGTGCAGAAGGCGTTCGAGGCGGTGGGGGCCGCCGCGGACATCTCCGCCGACCCGCACCGCTTGGCCGACGCCACAAAGGTAGTGCTGCCCGGCGTCGGCGCGTTCCGCGACGCCATCGCCAAGCTCCGCGAAACCGGCCTGGCCGAAGCGGTCGTTCGTCACATCAACACCGGCTCGCCGTTCCTCGGCATCTGCCTCGGCTACCAGATGCTGTTCACCCGCAGCACCGAGGACGGTGTCCACGCTGGACTGGACGTGTTCCCCGGTGAAGTGGTGCGGTTCGAGTGCCGGCCGGGGCTGAAGGTGCCGCACATGGGGTGGAACACGCTCCGCCTCACGCGACCCGACTGCCCGCTGTTCGCCGGCCTGCCGACCGACCCGGCGTTCTACTTCGTCCACAGCTACTACCCGATCGTCCCCGATGCCACGCTGACCGCGGCCGAAGCGGACTACCCGGACCCGTTCGCCGCCGCCATCTGGCGGGACAACGTGTTCGCCACCCAATTTCACCCGGAGAAGAGCCAGGGTGTCGGGAAGTTGCTGTTGAAGAACTTTGCAGCCCTCTGACCGGCCGTTGGCACGCCGACTGCAGCGACTCTCCCGACAACCGGACGCCGGGCCGATAACCCCGGCTACAGTCCTCCCCGGTTCAAGGAGAATCGTCATGAGCAACGTCAAAGACAAGCTGAAAGATGCCGGCCACGCCGTCGCCGAAGCCGCCAAAGCGGTCGGCGAGAAGGCGGTTGAAGGCGCCAAGCACGTCGGCCACAAGGTGGCCGAAGGGGCCGGAAACGCCGTCGATTTCGTGAAGGACAAGACGGGCCTCGGGCATGGCAAAGACGTGGGCGTGGCTGGCATCAAGGAACACATGCCGGTGTACGCCAGTTGCGGCAAGCAGGTGGGGGCGGTCGATGCTGTGGAAGGCGACAAGATCAAGCTGACTGCGAAGGACAGCAAAGACGGCCAGCACCACTGGATTCCCATCTCCTGGGTGGACCGCGTGGACAGCCACGTCCACCTGACCAAGAACTCGGTGGAATGCGAGACAGAAATGAAGAATGGCACCTGCGACAGTGGCAGTTGCGGGATGTAACGCCGCACCGGGTTGACCTGCGATCGCCGGACAACCTCTCCCCGAACGCCCGGCAGAAGTGCCCGGCGTTCGTAGTTACGGGCGCGGGAAATTCCGTGCGCAACAAGGAGTGGTGAGCTGCGAAAGTGAAATGCTTCTCATCATTCTGAATGCAGTTGTGGAGTGATAGGCGTCCAATTAGTCTTCACGAGTTCTTCAGCCAGTCGGAAGGCCGGCCCCACACTCCGGACAGTGTGGCCCGCCGCCCCCGATCCCGCCTCACTCCTTCCCGGAGTCCTCTCATGACTCGTCCGCAACTGTCTCGCGCCGCGTTCACACTGATCGAGCTGCTGGTGGTGATCGCCATCATCGCCATCCTCATCGGGCTCCTCCTGCCCGCCGTGCAAAAGGTCCGCGAGGCCGCCGCCCGCATGAGCTGCTCAAACAATCTGAAGCAGTTCGGCATCGCCATGCACTCCTACCACGACGTGAGTCTGCGGTTCCCTTCGGCCGGCGCGCACAACCGGGACGGCAACAACGCCGCCGCCTCCGACAGCACGAGTTGGGGGCCGGGCTGGGGTATCGCAATCCTCCCGTACATCGAGCAGGGCAACCTGTTCAAGGGGTACGACTACACCCAAATGCGGTCGCGAGACGGGGTGAACCCGAGTGTCGTCGGGGTCGAGATCAAGACCTTCAAGTGCCCGAGCGACGGCAGCACCAAGATCCCGTTCAGCAACAGTGGCGTGCCGTTCGCTCGCGGCAACTACGCGGTCAACTGCGGGGCCGGCAACGCCTTCTCGACGACCGACTTCAACCTGTCCGCCGAGCGCGGGCCGTTCAGCATGGGTGACCCCTCCGCCGCGCCCCCCACGCCCTATCGCCAGGACAACATCGGGTACGGGGCAAAGTTCGCCGACATCACCGACGGCACCTCGAACACCATCATGCTCAGCGAAATCATTGCCGGCGAACAATCCGGCGACGTCCGCGGGGCCTGGGCCTACCCGGTCGGGGCGTACATTTGTGGCGGGGCACCATCGTACAACGCCCCCCGGCTGCTCCTCACGCCGAACGCCAACGCCCTGGATAACAACAACCGCGACCAGCCGGGTTTCTGCTCGGCGGGTAACACCGACCGGAACCTGAGGTGCGCGGCGGGTGGCAGCCGTGCCTATCAGACCGCCCGCAGCAAGCATACTGGCGGGGTGATGGCGAGCCTGTGTGACGGCTCAGTCCGGTTCGTCCGCAACTCCATCAGCCTGCCCACCTGGCTGCAAGTGCTGGCCCAGGCCGACGGCACGGTGGTCAACGGCCTCGACTAGAGCGTGTTCGTGTCACCCCGTGTACGTAACGCACTCCTTGGGGGGCCCCCCCCCCCCCCCCGGCCCCCCCCCCGCCCCCACCCACCCCCCCCCCCCCCCACCCCCCCACACAGCCCGAACGCCCCCGCCCAAACACACCAAAACACCAACAAAACAACACAAC
>JANNDF010000276.1:0-1031 GCA_031387445.1 Planctomycetia bacterium | reverse complement strand
GTTCTTCATGGGCGGCGGGTCGTCGCGGCCACGCGACGGGTCGAAGTGCCGGTGCGACCGTGCGGGTGGTTGCGGTCCCCGCTCGACCCGCCCTACAAGACTACAAGACGGCGCAAACGAACGCGGCCGGGGTTGCCCCCGGCCGCGCGCGGTGCGGTTCAATGAACCGTTAGTTGTCGCGGCGCATCGGGCGGGGGGTCAGTTTGGCCAGGTCGAACGCGGCGCCGGTCAGCTCGGTCCACGTCTTCTTCTGGTCGTCGGTCAGTCCCTTCTTCGCCTTGTCCATCGTCTCGGTGCTCAGGGCGGTGGACTTCTTCGTATACTCGGCCATCTTCTCGGCGTCGATCATGGGGCGGGCGCCGCCGCCGCCGCCTAGGCCGTACTCCTTCTGCAGGTCGGCGCGGGCCTTGGTGTACTCCTCGCTCACCGTCTTCAGCTTGGCCTTCTGGTCGTCGGTGAACTTCATCGCCTTCACCACGTCCTCGTTGGTGAACGCGCCGAAGGCCATCCGCTGCACTTCGATCTGCTTGAGGCGCTTCTTCTGGTCGTCGGTGAACGCCTTGTCGGTGGCCGTCTTGGCCTCTTCGGTCAGCTTGGTGCTGGCGGTTTGCAGCTCCGTCATCTTCTCGCGGTCCGGCTGCCCGCCGGTGAACAGTTCCGCCCGCTTCTTGGCGATATCGGCCGCCTTGTCCATCACCTCTTTCAGGCTCTTCTTCTGGTCGTCGGTGACCTTCAGATCCTTTTGCAGGTCTTCATTGGTGAGCGCGGTCATGTACAGCGGCGTCTGCTGACGCATCCCGCCGCCGCCCGGCTGCCGTTGGGCCTGGGACGTGCCCGCTGCCACCGCCGCCACCGCCACTGCCGCCAACAGTTGCCAACGCATCGCTCATCTCCGAAAGGGGGAGCAACGGGGCCGTCGGGTGAACGACGCCCCCGCGAGGGTCCGCCGGCATCTTCCGTTTGGCGCGATGAGAGATGGATGAGAACGGGGAGCCGGCGGATAGAGGCACATGACCCAGCCGGCTGACGCC
>JANNDF010000254.1:0-3874 GCA_031387445.1 Planctomycetia bacterium | reverse complement strand
GCGTGGGAACACCTGGAAGTGCTCTCCCTGTCGGGCAGCGGTGTGGGCGACCTCGGGGCCAGATCGCTCGCCCAAGCGGACACCCTGCCGGCACTCCGGGAGTTGCGGTTGAACCGCGTCCACATCACCGACGTGGGGGCGTGGGCGCTGGCCGACTCGCCGCTCGTCGGGCGGCTGCAGGCGCTCACCCTCGACGGCAACCCGATCACCGACACGGGGGCGGTGCGGCTGGCCGACGCCCTCGACCGCGGGCTGGGCTACTTGTCGCTGCGCGACTCGCAACCCGCCCTGTCGCCCGGCGTCGTCCGACGGCTGTCCGCCCGCTTCGGCTCGCGGATCGCCTTCGACCGCTGACCCCGGCGGATGCTGAAACCACTTTTGCCCGCCAAGCGATTACGGCAATTTCGCCCCCCGCGGGCGGCCGTCGAACACCACCGGCGGGCCGTCGTCCGTGCCGGCCACCAGCCGCCCGTCGGCGTGGAAGTACAGGTCGCTGATCGCCTTCCTCTCGGGGTGGGTCAGGCCGAGCACCTCCTGCCCGCTGGCCGCGTCCCACACCTTCACCGCCCCGTCCTCGCCGCCGGCCGCGACCCGCTTGCCGTCCGGACTGACCGCGACCGACCGCACCGCCGACGAGTGGCCGAGGAACTTTTGCGGTTTGCCGGCCGCCTTCCCGTCGGCCGTCAGCGTGTACCGGCACAGAGGCCACACGATTTGCCCCACGAGCAGGCCGGCCGAATCCGGGGTGAACTGGACGACACTCACCGACGACTCGCCCTCCCACTCCGTCGCCTCGCCGGTGGCCAGATCGACCACCTTGTACTTGTTGCCGTTGACCACCGCCAGCCGCTTGCCGTCCGGGCTGACGGCCGCGGCGTCCCCGGCCTTCTCCAACCGCAGCACCTCCTTCTTCGCCACCGTGTCCCACACGCACACCCGATTCTGACTGGCCGACAGGAGCAACCGCCCGTCGCCCGAGTATTGCACCACGCTCATGGTCATCTCGTGGTCGGCGACCACCACCGGCGGACCGGCCGGCGACGCCCAGTGGTGCACCTCCCCCCACCCGTTGCCGCACGCGAACCCGCTCCCGCCCGGCTGGAAGTCGAAGTGGAGAACGGCGCTGCTCTTCTGCGGGGTAACGGGGTGACGGTCGCGGCCGTCGGTGACGCACACGGTGCCGACGGCGTTCTGTTCCCAGCGGGTGGCGAACACGCGGGTCAGGTCTGGGTTCGCGCGAACGTAGCCGGTCAGGTCGGCCGGGAGGGACAGCGGAGCGACCGTCGGGTTCGGCCGGCCGACCGGCCAGCGGTAGCACTGGCCGGCGAAGTCGCACGTGGCCAGTTCGGTCCCGTCCGGGCTGAACCGCAACACCGGGATGCCGCAGGTGTGCCCGCGGAAGACCGCCCACTCCGCGCCGGTGGCGACCGACCAGATGCGGACGGTGCCGTCCCGCCCGCCGCTCGCCACCCGCTTCCCGTCCGGGCTGACCGCCACCCCGGTCACCCCGCCGGGGTTCGCCTTCCCCTCCCGCTCGGGCTTCTTCTCCCCCCGCTTGTACCAGGCCAACTGGCCGGCGTTCGTCCCGACCACGAACCGCTCGCCGTCCGGGGTGAAGGCGGACGACTCCATCCGCCCGTTCGGGTACGGCATGCGGGCGGCCACCCGCCCCTTGTCCACATCGACCAGTGCCATGTCCATGTGGCAGTTGACCACCAGCCACTTGCCGTCCGGGCTGAGGGTGGCCCGCTGCGGGTCGACCGGCAGGTCGTTCAGCGCCCACAGCGGCTCCGCCCGCCCGACCTCGAACGCCATCAACCGCCCGCCGTCAAACCCGGCCACGATCCGCCCCTCGCTGGTGGCCGTGAGCAGCAGGATGGTGAACGTGTTCGGCACGTCCCAGCCGCCCAACCGTTTGGCGTCGGCCGTCCGCCACACCTCGACCCGGCCGGGCACCTTCTTGTCGGCCGGCTGCGTGCCGAGGACCAGCAGCTTGCCGTCGGGCGTCGGGCACGGTTCACCGAAGGTGCCCGGCGGGACGGCCGCGACCGCCTTCGGCTTCAGGTGAATGAGGTCGACGACCGACCCGTCCGTCGGCCCGCTCAGCGGGAGGGAGAACCGCCCGCCGTTCGGCTCGATCACCTGCAACTCTTTGCCGTCGGGGGTGTACACCAGCTCGCTCGGTGCGAACCGGCAGCGGTAGGCGCGGAGTTCCGGGTGGGCGAGGCGGTCGGTGAAGTGCCACTCCCACCCCCGCGCGCCCTTCGGGCAGGCGTCGAGCAGTTGGCGGGCGCGGCGGACGTTGCCCGCGTTCGTCTCGCTGTGCGCCAGCCCCACGTCGCGGAAGTAGGCCAGCCGTTGCAGGTCGGCGCGGGCGGCATCCGCCTCCCGACGGGCCTTCTCCGCCTCCCCCTTCGCCACCCGTTCGCGGCCGAGTGTCTCACCCAGTTCGTCGTTCCGCTTGGCCACTTCCCAACTGGCCTGCTCGGCCAGTCGCCAGTTCACGTTCGCCTCGTGTCTGGCTTCCTCCGCCTGGGTCGCGCTCTCGTCGGCCGTCCGCCGGGCGCGTTCGGCCTGAAGCCACAGCGCGGACACCCCGCCCCCGAACAGCAGCAGGGCCGCCGCCACCGCCCCAAGCCCGTAGGCCGAGGCGAGTGTCGGCCGTCGGCGTGCCCACTTCACCGCCTTCTCGATCGGACCCGCCGGGCGGATGCTCACCGGCTCGCGGTTCAGGTACCGCCGCAGGTCGTCGGCCAGCGCCGCCGCCGTCGGGTAGCGGTCGCCCGGCTCTTTCTCCAGGCACTTCAGGCAGATCAGTTCCAAATCGTGCGGGACGCCGGCCACCCGCGAGCGGGGCGACACCGGCGGCTCGCTGATCACCCGCGCCATCATCACCACCGAGTCGTCGTCGGTGAACGGGGTGTGCCCGGTGAGCGCCTCGTACAGGATGACACCGAGGGCGTAGATGTCGGCCGGTGGGCCGGCATACTTGGCCCGCCCGGCGGCTTGCTCCGGCGGCATGTACGCCGGCGTGCCCATCACCACTTGCGTCTTCGTCAACTCGTGGCTCGACCGCTTGGCCAGCCCGAAGTCGGTCACGCGGGGTTCGCCCTCGGCATCGAACAGCACGTTCCCCGGTTTCAAATCGCGGTGAATGATCCCCTGCTGGTGGGCGGCGTGGACGGCCCACGCCAGCTTCTCCACCACCCCGGCGGCGGCATCCGGCGGGAGCGGGGCGAACGCCCGCAACTTCGCGTGGAGTGTGCCGCCGGACAGGTACTCCATCACGAAGTACGGACGCCCGGCGTGCTGCCCGGACTCGTACACCTTCACCACGTGCGGGTGGGTGACCGCCGCCACCGCCTCCGCCTCGCTGCGGAACCGCACCACGTCGGACACGTCGGCGAACTGCTCCTTCAGCAGCATCTTCACCGCCACCGTGCGGTTCAACCGGTCCTGCCGGGCGCGATACACCACGCCCATCCCGCCGCGGCCGAGTTCGCCCAGGATGACGTACCCCGGCACCTCCGGCCACCGCGGGGGTATGGGGGTGCTGTCGAGAATGGACGCCCCGATCTCGGACGGGGGCGGGGGGAGCGGATCGCCGACGACCCGCATGGTGAGGTCATTCGGGCCGGTCGGTGTGAACAGGGGTTCCCCAGGCATGGCACACTCCGCATTCTGGTTGCGGGTGAACACTAGAACGCGACCGCGGAAGATTTTGACCCGATCACGCGCCGAATTGACACGGGTGCGAGAATTTCCCGAGATGTGCTCGCAACGACTTGCGGCGGGTGAGGGGGCCGTCAACACTCCCCCCTCACCCGCCGGGTTCACTGCGTTCACCCCGGCGACCTCTCCCCCGCTCCGCAGG
>JANNDF010000232.1:0-9620 GCA_031387445.1 Planctomycetia bacterium | reverse complement strand
GTGCTGCTGGTGGTGCTGCTCGGCTGGCTGTACCGCCGGGAGGTGCGGCTGGTTCCGAAGCGGGTGGCACTGCTGCTCGTGTCGCTCCGTCTGGGGGCGGTGTTGGCCGTGTTCCTCACCACCGCCGCCGACCCGACGTTCGTGGCGGTCCAGTCGCGGGAAGTTCCGAGCCGGGTGCTGATCGCGGTGGACACGTCCGACAGTATGCGTGTGGCCGACCCACAGCGGCCGGCCGACGAGCAGCAGCGGATCGCCGCCGCCCTCAACCTGACCCACCCCGGCGAGGTGTCGCGGCTGAAGATCGCCGAGCGGATTCTCACCCCGGACGGCGCGGACCTCCTCGGCGAATTGTCCAAGAAGCACGCCGTCGAGTTGATCGCATTCGATCAATCCTCCCGCCCACTACCGACCGACCCGGCGCAGTTGAAAGCGACTCTCGACGCCGACCGCCTGCTCGCCGCCGACGCCTCCAGCAGCCAGCTCGTGTACACCGACATGAAACTGCCGGTGGTGAAAGCGGGCGAAAGTGCGGCGGACTCGGCCACGTCGAAGCTGGTCGGGGTGGTGCTGCTCACCGACGGGCGGCACAACTGGGGCGACTCCCCGCTGAGCCGCGTGCAGGAGTTCGCCGCCCGCGGGCTTCCGGTCTACCCGGTGGTGCTAGCGCCGACCACCCCGCCGGCCGATGTCGCCGTGGTCGCCGCCCAGCCGCAAGCGAGCACCGTGTTCAAGGGGAGCAGCGTGCCGGTGGAAGTGTCGGTGCAGGTGACGGGCTGGCCGGCCGGCCCGATCGAGGTGAGCCTCGGTCTGCCGCCCGACGAGAAGGGCAACCCGCGGCTGCCGGTGAAGGAGACGATCCGCCACGACGGGCAGGACCAGACGTACCAGTTCGCCATGCGGGCGAAGCTCGACACCCCCGGCCCACACTCGCTCACCGTCACGGTGAAATCCGACACCGCAACTGATCGCTTCCCGTCGAACAACACCCGCATCGCCCGCGTGAACGTGGTCAAGGACCGCGCCCGCGTTCTGCTGGTGGACGGCGAAGCCCGCTGGGAGTTTCACTACCTGCACACCTGCCTGGGCCGCGACGAGAACATGGACGTGCGGAGCGTGGTGTTCCGTCAGCCGCGAATCACCACCGCGACCGACGAACAGTTGAAGAAGTTCGGCACCCCCGCCCGCACGCTGCCCCCGCCGGACGAGATCGCCGGGTACGACTGCGTGGTGCTCGGCGACGTGGAACCGGGACAGGTGAAGGACTGGGCGTGGCTGGAAAAGTATGTGGCTGAAGACGGCGGCACGCTGGTGGTGGTGGCCGGGAAGCGGAGCGTGCCCGCCGCGTTTCAGGACGACGCCAACCCGCTCCGCAAACTGCTGCCGATCACCGGGCCGACGGAGTACCAGGAGAAGAACGGCTTCCGCCTGACCCTCGCCCCGGACGGCCAGCGGAGTTGGTTCCTTCAGTTGGGTGACACGTCCGCCCAGACCCGCGCCATCTGGGAGGGGCTGCCGTCGCACTACTGGGCGATGACCGGGCGGGCGAAGGACGGGGCGGAAGTGCTGGCCGAGACGAACGGGGCGCCGCTCATCGCCCGGCAGAACTACGGGTTCGGGCGGGTGCTGTACGTGGGCATCGATTCGACGTGGCGGTGGCGGTACAAGGTGGGCGACAAGTACCACCACAAGTTCTGGGGGCAGGTGGCGCAGTGGGCGGCGTCGGATCGCCTGCTCCCGGCGCAGAACCCGGCCGGCACCATCCGCTTCGGCACCCGCGAACCGGCCTTCCGCACCGGGCAGGACGTGGAGGTGCTCGCCCGCGGCACCGAAGCGGTGGACAAGCTGAAGCCGAACACGCTGAAGGGGGTGCGGGTCATCCGGCTGCCGGCGAAGGAGGGGGAGAAGGAGCAGCCGCTGGGACTGACCCCGCTTCAACAGCCCGACGGCCGCCCCCGCGACGTGACCGGCAAGCTCCGCGACCTCGCCCCCGGTCGGTACGCCATCGAGTTGGAGATTCCGGATTGGGAGGCGCAACTGCAAGGCCCGGTCGGGTCGGACGGCCAGCCGAGCCGGCTGCGGAGCACGTTCGAGGTGCTGCCGCCGGACAATGAGGAGGTCGTCGAACTGTCGGCCGATCTCCCGCTGTTGGAAGAGATCGCCGCCAGCAGCGGGGGCAAAGTGTATCAGCCGGATCAAATGAAGGAGCTACTCTCGCAACTTCAGGCGAAAGTGGCAAAGGTGGACACCCGCACCGAACACCCGGCGCGCAAGTCGTGGCTGACGCTGATCTTGGTGCTGGCGCTTCTGGGAACCGAGTGGGGGGTGCGGAAGTGGTCCGGGCTGCCGTAGACCCGGACTGAAAGGAATTTTGGGAAAGTTTCCGGAATTCATGTCCAGTTCGAGGGCCAGATCGCAATCGGCAAGGTGGAAAAATCCGCCCACCGCCGAGTACCGCCATGCACGACCTGTTCTTCATCCCGGATGAACGCATTCTTCTGGCCAAGTGGGACCATCTGGCAGCCGTCTTCCGGGTGGTCGTCCGCGACTACAAGCAGGTACTGGCCGGCGACACCCCGGCCGACCGCCACCGCTCCATCCTGATCCAGACTGTGTCCGATCTAATCGACTTGGAAACCGACCTGTTCCGCATGGGCAAAGACAGTCCGGCCGTCGGCCAGACGGCCCACACGGAGGCGGTCTGGCAGGCGGCGGTCACCTGGGTGCAGCAGTTGCGTGCCTGGCGGTTCCCGCACGAGTCCATGTCGGTGGCCGACATCGAGCACTCGCTGGTGTGCCGGAAACTGGCCGAGGAAGAGTTCAACGCGGTCGTGTGCGACGGGCCGACCGACCCGGTGTCCGCCCCGACGCTGCTGGTTCAGGGTTTCTGACCGACCCGCGGTCAGTCGGCGACCGTTTCCAGGACGGTGTGGGTGGCGGGTAACAGTCGGTCGTGCAGCCGCCCGGCCAGGTGACCGGCCACGTCGCCCGCCGGCGGAGGGTGGTCGGCCAACTGCCGTAGCACCCAATTCAACAGTCCGGCCGGACCGCGGCCGGTGCGGAGCACGCGGGCGATGATCACCCGCAGGTGCGGGACGAAGGCGTCGTCCGGTGGCGGCCCGCCTTCGCACCGGGTGGTGCGGTCGGCGAGCGCCGCCATGAGTGCAGGGGCGGGGTGCGGATTGCGGGTGGGAGGGGACATCGGTGGACCAGTACGGGGGGATGGGTCACACGGTCAGTGCGTATTCCGCCGTGTCAGCGGCCAGCCCGTGCGCGTCGGCCGTGTCGGCCGACACCACCCCGCAGTCCACTCCGGTGGTCAGTTGCCCGACGAACACGAAATTCCCCTCGGCGTCGGTCGTCACCGTCCGCCCGGCCTGCCCGCCCAGGCACCCCTGCGGGCCGGTCAGGGTGACGGTCAGTCCGGCCGGGTTCTCATCCACCACCTTGCCGCTGAACCGGCCCGACCAGCCGTCCTCCACCGTCACCATGAAATTGGTGATCACCGGCTGCTGGTTGCCGTTCTGGTTGGTCGTCGGGTCGCTGTACCCGCCCACCCGGTAGTCGGGTTGGGAGTCGCCGGCGGTGGCCGACATCCAGTCGGCGGTCGCCACGTCGTTGCCGCCGAGCGAGGACGGGGCGTTGCGGTCGTCGAGGCGTTCGAGGCCGAGGCGGAAGGAGCGAGTGAACACGGGTAGTCTCCGCGGGGTTGGGACGGATTTCTGGCAGGAAGCGGATCGCGAAACGGCCGCGGAACTGGACATGAATTCCGGAAATTTTTCCGAAGTCGCGCGGCCGGTGTGAGCGTGTTCCGCCGACGGTGGACCGGGCGGGGCCATAAGATCGTCGGGAAGCCCGACGGAGCCGACGCGATGACCACCCCGCCCCCCCCGACCCTCATCCGCGAGGCTCACCGCCTCCGTCGCCACTTGCGGGAGTTAAAGAGTGAGATCGACCTCGGCCCGCGGGTGCTGAAGATTCGGGAGCAAAAACTGGCCGCCGCCAAGCAGGCGCACGCCGCCGCCTACGAGCACATTCAGAAGCTGAAGCTGAAAATCCGCGACGACGAGGGCACGCTGAAGCAGGTGAACGGCCAGCTCGCCAAATTCGAGAAGCAGTTGAACGACGCCGCCTCGCCGAAGGAGTACGAGGGCAAGCAGTCCGAGATCCGGCAGGCGAAGGAGAGGATCGCGGCGCTCGAGGAGGCCATCCTGCTGGGCATGGAGGAGTTGGATCAGAAGACGACCGACGTGCCGAACGTGGAGAAGGCGTGGGCCGACGCCCAGGCGGAGTTCGAGCAATACAAGGTGGACGCGAAGGAGCGGCTGGAACTCCTGCAGGCGGATCAGAAGGCGAGCACGACGACCCTGGCCACCGTGGACGCCCAGTTCCCGCCGGCGGTGAAGTCGCAGTACGACCGGCTCATCAAGGCGCACGGGGCCGACGGGATGGCGGTGATCAGCGGGAAAGTGTGCGGCCACTGCCGTGTGGGCATTTCCGACCAGGCCCGCGGGGACATCGCGGCCGGCAAATTCGTCTGCTGCTCCACCTGTGGGCGCGCGCTGTATTTGGAAAGTGTTCCGGCAACTCCCGTGGCCGACTGATGCGGGTGAACCGGCGGCGTGAGCCGCCTGGGTGACTCGGACCCCGGCGGCTCAGGCCGCCGGTTCACCGGGCTCACGCCCCCGGCCGGGCGCTGCGGAACGACTGGAGCACCTCGTGCAGGTCGTCGGTAATGCTCACCTCGTCGTCCAGGAAGTCCTTCAGCCAGATGAAGTTCATCTTCTGGGCCATCGACACCAGCGGGAGCAGGTCGCCCAATCGAACCCGCACGCTCGGCGGGGGGGTGTCCAGCACGTCCACGGTGTCGGCGTCCGACTCGCGGAACAGTCTCAAGTGCGGTTTCATGGCTTCCCTCCGTGATGATCCGCCGCGGGCGTGGCGCGTCGTCATCGTTGTTCGGCAGGTGCCGCCGACCGACTCCAGATCGAACGCCGGCGGGCGGTGGAATTCCGCCCGCCGGCGGTAAGATGTTGCGCGGGCGCAAACCGTCGGAGGCGGCCATGCCAAACATCGCGGTCATCGGGGCGGGTGGGTGGGGCACGGCGGTGGCGGTGACCCTGGCGCAAAAGCCGGACGTGCGGGTGCGGCTGTTGTGTACGCGGGAGGCGAGCGGGCGGCACATTCTGGCGGCCCGCGAGAACGTGCCGCAGTTGCCGGGCGTGAAGATTCCAGAAATCGTACGGATCACGCTGAACGCGGAGGAGGCGACGGCCGACGCCGACGGCTGGCTGGTGGCCATCCCGACAGCCTTCCTGCGGGCGTCGATGACCCCGCTGAGACCGTTCGCCCGCCCCGACCTGCCGGTCGTCAGCCTGACGAAAGGGATCGAGATCGAGACCTTTCGCCGGCCGACGGAGATCTTGAGTGAAACTCTGGGCGTGCGGCGGCTGTGCGTGCTGAGCGGGCCGAGCCACGCCGAGGAAGTGGCATCCGGCAAGCCGACGAGCGTGGTGGCGGCCAGCCCGGACGCCGAACTGGCGGCGTGGGTGCAACGGCACGTCGGCGGCGAGCGGCTGCGGGTGTACACGAACGCCGACCTGATCGGGGTGGAGTTGGCCGGGGCATTGAAGAACGTGCTCGGCATCGCCGCCGGGCTGTGCGACGGGCTGAAGTTCGGCGACAACGCCAAGAGCGCGCTGCTCACCCGCGGGCTGGTGGAGATGCAGCGGTTCGGCGTCACACACGGGGCGAACCCGGAAACGTTCTACGGGCTGGCCGGCGTGGGCGACCTGATCACCACCTGCTTCAGCCCGCACGGCCGGAACCGGCGGGTGGGCGAGCGGATCGCCCGCGGCGAAAAGCTGGACGGCGTGCTCCGCGGGCCGATGGTGGCCGAAGGGGTGTACACCGCCCGGAGCGTGTACGAGCGAGTCACCCGCGCCGGCCTGTATGCCCCCATCTTCACCGCCGTGTACCGCGTGCTGTACGAGGGTCGCCCGCCACTGGAAGCGGCGAGCGAGTTGCTGGACCGCCCGCAGAAGGGGGAGGTGTGAAGGATGGAACCGGGAACGGAGTGACCGGGTGAGTGATAGAATCCCCACCCGGTCACTCCGTTCCCGGTTTCCATTGCATGCCTTCCGACACCGACACCGACCCCGCCGCCGTCATCCGCGCCGCCGTGCTCTCCGACACCTTCCGCCGGGCCACGTTCGGCGGGCCGCGGCGGACGCCGTTCGGCACGGGCGGCCTCGTCCCCTGCCCGTGGGTGCGTGTCACCGTCCGCGCCATCCTCCTCCGCGGCGAACCGCACCTCCAGTTCTCGTACTTCGACGACCGGAAGGATGTCACCCGGAACGTCCGCACCGCCGCCGCCGGCCCGCCGCTCGACGATCTCATCGGCTGGTCGTTCGGCAACGCCCACCTGACGACCGCGGCCGACGAGACCGACCTGCAAATCTCGAAGAAGGGGAAGGTGCTGGTCCGCACCAAGCAGGTGGCGACCGCGGACGAGACGCCGGCCGCCCACAACCGGGTGAAAGATCAGCCGCTGCCCGAGGGGAAGGCCGACCGCCTGCTCGAAGTGATGGGCGTGATGACCGCCGGCGGGCAGGTGAAGCCGACCATGCGGGCGAAGTTCACGCAGATCAACGAGTTCCTACGGCACCTGACACACGCACTCGACGCGGCCGAACTGCGGCAGTTGCCCCGCCCGCTGGAGTTGCTCGACTGCGGGTGCGGGTCAAGCCATTTAACGCTCGCGGCGCACCACTACCTGAACGACGTGCTCGGCGTGCCGGCGAAGCTGATCGGCGTGGACGTGAACGAGGAGGTCATCCGCAAGAGCGTGGCGAAGGCGGGGAAGCTCGGGGCGAACGTCAACTTCGAGGTGACCCGCATCGCCGCGGCCAGCGCGTCACCGGATGTCGTCCTCGCCCTGCACGCCTGCGACACGGCCACCGACGACGCCATCGCGCGGGCGGTGACCGGCGGGGCGAAGGTGCTGCTGTGCGTGCCCTGCTGTCACCACCACCTGAACGCCCAACTGAAACCCGCCGGCCCGGCCGAGGTCCTCCGCCCGCTGTTGCGGCACGGGCTGATGTTGCAGCGGTCGGCCGACCTGTTCACCGACGCCCTGCGGGCGCAACTGCTCCGCGTGGCCGGGTACAAGACGGACGTGGTGGAGTTCGTCGGCAGCGAGCACACCCCGCGGAACCTGATGATCCGGGCGGTGAAGGGCGAGCCGGCCGGCGACGAGCGGTTCGTGCGGGAGTACCGGGAGTTGAAGCAGTTCTTGGGGGTCGAGCCGTACATGGAAGGGCTACTGAAAGGTGTCCTGGTGAACCCCGGCAGTCATGCCGGGGGTACTGCACGCAACGAAGCACCCCCGGCATGACTGCCGGGGTTCACCCCGCCTTCGACTCCCGCACCGGCAGCGAGTTCAGGTCGGTGCCGGTGTCCTCGGACGCCGTCGGGTGGGTCGCCCACCAGTCGTCCGCCCGCTCTTCCGACCACCCGCTCGCACACCCGCACGCGGCCAGGGCGTGTTCCAGATCGGTGGCCGACTGGAACCGCTGGCCGGGGTCTTTGTTCAGGCAGCGGGCGAGAACGGCCGTCAGGTCGTCGGGGGCGAACGGGTTCAACTCGTGGATCGGGGTGGGCGTGTCGGACACCACCGCCATGAGCGTCTTCATGGCGTTGTCGCGGTGGAACGCCTCCCGCCCGGTGAGCAGGTAGTACGCCACGCTGCCCAGGCTGAACAGGTCGCTGCGGCCGTCCAGCAGGCCGCCGCTTGCCTGCTCCGGACTCATGTACTCTGGGGTGCCGACGATCAGCCCGTCGCGGGTGATCCGCTCGTTCGGCTTCTCCACCTCGGCCAGCGAGTGGACCAGCCCGAAGTCCACCAGTTTCACCTGGTCGTGCGGGGTGCCGGCCGGGTACACCACCACGTTCCCCGGTTTGATGTCGCGGTGGACCAGCCCGGCGGCGTGCGCCTCCCGCAGGGCACCGCACACCTGCCGCAGCAGGTACACCACCCGCTCCGGCGGCACAGGCCCGTGCTTGCCCACCAGCTCCTCCAGGCTCATGCCCGGCAGGTACTCCATCACGTAGAAGAAGGTGCCGTCGTCCGCCACCCCGTAGTCGTAGATCTCCACCGTGTTCGGGTGCCGCAGGCGGGCGGTCGCCTGCACCTCCCGCTCGAACCGCCGCAGTTGCTCCGAGTTGTGCAGGTACTTGGCGTGAATCCGCTTGAGCGCGCACGGGCGTTTGAGCAGGCGGTGCTCGGCCAGATACACCTCCCCCATGCCGCCGCTTCCCAGTTTCCGCCGCAGGCGGTACTGGCCCATCTCCCGCACCGCCTCGCGGGCGCTCTCCACCTGCCGTTGCAGTTCGGCGATCTTGGCCGTACCGAACACGGCCAGCCCGCCGCCGGCGGCCAGCATGGTGAAGGCGACCGCGAACAGGGCGATCAGGTTCTGTTGGGCGGGCGTGTGCGTGCCCGCCACCACCCCGTCGATGGCCAGCGGGGCCAACACCAGGGCGAGGGTGACGCCCGCCCCGCGGGCGAGCGTGTTCGGCACCAGCACGGCGTGGAACACGATCAGCAGCAGCCAGTTGAAATGCACCACCAGGGCCGCCGCCAGCACCTGCGTCCGCTCGTGGATGGCGGTCATCTCCCGTTCCAACTCGGTCCGCTCGGTCACCTTGGCCGAGTCGGGGTCCAGCCTCACCGGCGGCTCGATGGTCATCTTACCCGGCCGTCGGCCTGTCGGTTCCGGGGCCGGCGGCGGCTGGGGAGGCGGCTGTGGCACCTCGGGCGGCGGCTGTAGCACCTCGGGTGGCAGCTTGGGGGCGTCGGGGCGCGGCGGCGCGTCCCGCATGGTGAGCCGGCGGTCGCGGAGGGAGTAGAACTCGTCCGGCATCGCGGTCTGCACCACGAACTGCCAGTACGCGAAGAACAGGGCCAACTGGCCGAACACCGCCACTTCGAGCACCCGGAGCATCCGCTCGGACAAGATCGGCGGGCGAAACATCAGCCCGCCGATGACCGCCAAACTGATCAGCACCCCGCCGCCCAGTGCGGCCCCCACCGGCCCGACCGCCGTGTACCCGAACATGGGCACCACGGTAGTGAGCGAGCACACGACGAAGAAGGCGATGGGCACCAGGGCGATGAGGCAGCACAGCCGCAACCGCTGGTGGAACGACCGCTGTGTTTGGGCGTCGAGCTTGTTCGCCCGCAGGGGACGGGTGGCCCCGGCGCTGGGGGAGGCGACCGACCCGTTCAGCTCAAACGCGGTCGGCTCGGCGGCGGCCGCCGGCCCGCGGAGCTTGCGGGTGCGATCGGGGGACGGGAGGCCGGCGACCGACGAGAGCGGAGCGGGTGGCATCCGGCGGACCCAGTGCGACGGGCGAGTCTGCCCAGATTGTAGCCCGCGAACGGGGGGTGCGGCGAGTGCCAGCGGCAGTTTGACCGGCCGGCCACCCCGCGGTACGATTCGCCCGACCCAGAGGTCGTGGCGTGACCGAAGCCGAGTGGATCGCGTTCCTGCAACGCCCGGAGTTCCCGGCGTTCAACCGCGCGATGTTGGCGAACCCCGACGACGACCTGCCGCGGCTGG
>JANNDF010000156.1:0-13310 GCA_031387445.1 Planctomycetia bacterium | reverse complement strand
GAGAGCGGACCACCCGACCGGACCCACCCGTCAGGTGACCCCGTGATCGCATGCGTCAGTCAGGTGTGCTCGCTGCCGTCGGGGTTCGCCGACGACGTCGCCGGCTACGCCGCCGGCGGGTGCCTGGCGATTGAAGTGTGGCTGACCAAGCTGGAACGGCACCTCGAAACCACCTCCGCCGATGACACCCGCAAGCTGCTCGCTGACACCGGGGTGTCACTCCCGGCCGCGTCGTACCACGGCGGGCTGCTCCTTTCAGTCGGCGAAGCCCGCGCCGCCGCCCTCGACCACTTCAAGCGCCGCCTCGACCTGTGCCAGACCTTCGGAATTCGCACGCTGGTGATCGCCGCCGATCACGCCAGGCCGGACGCCAGTTCGCTCGGTCGGGCCGTCGCATCGCTCGCCGAAGTGGGGCGGTGGGCGGCCGGGTTCGGCGTGAATCTGGCGCTGGAGTTCCGCGGGGCGAACGCCGTCTGCACCAGCCTGGAGACGGCCGTGGCGATCGTGGAACAGTGCGGCGAGCCGAACGTCGGCGTCTGCCTGGACGTGTTCCACTACCACCAGGGGCCGAGTAAGGCCGAAGACCTGGCCGCCCTCAACGCTGCCAACCTGTTTCACGTGCAGGTGTGCGACGTGGCCGGCATCCCGCGGGAGTTGATGACCGACAGCGACCGCGTGCTACCCGGCGAAGGGGATTTCCACCTGACGGCGGCGGTGAAGCGGCTGAAGGAGATCGGGTACGCCGGGGCGGTGAGCGTGGAAGTGATGAACCCGGTGTTGTGGAAGGCGAAGCCGTCTCAGGTGGGCGAACTGGCCCTGGCGTCGGTGCAGCGGCTATTGGTGTGAACCGCCGGCTTAAAAGTTCAATTTTCGGTACGCGGCACGGATAGACGTCACATACTCCAACCCAACCGCCGCAAACTCTTGTTGGAGATCGGGGTGTAAAGTGGTACTCGACGAACTCGCAGCGAAGTCGTGTGTATTTGAGCTAACAAGATACCGTGGGTGATCGAAGCCAGCGGAGTTCAGCCGACGACACAATTCCAGAGTCTGCTCCAAGTTCATCGAGTCCTTGATCTCTTTGGCGTGAGAGGGCCGCTTCTTTGCGATCACCCTTCCGACGGCCCGATCAAGGCAGTCGCGATCCCGATCGAGCACCATCGCCCGTCCGAGTAAGTCGTCCGCAAGTTGACGGCACTCGGCGGCAACACCGAAGGATTGAACGGAGACCGTGGGTGGTACTTCCAACCGCAGCCATCCGGCGGACTCGGTGAACCACCTCAGGCTCTCGTCCACTTGCTTGCACCAGCGGTTCAGTTCGACCTCGATGGCGTTAGCGTTGTCCGCGTACTCTCGCGGGACCAACTCGGGTACCACAAGGTGGATCGCTCCGGGCCGCACGGATAGAAGCAACCCCATCTCCCAGACGTCGCGGTACTCTTCGGGTGGAGTCTTCGGCATGGGCTGGTTCTGATGCCTTCGAAAAAGGTCGAGCAGCGAACACGTGTCGAGGACGAGAACCGGGGCGGGGGCGGCAAGGATGCGGGTTGCCGCGTCCGAGAGTGACGTCATCGGTCGAACTCCTCGCCACGGAACAGTTCCAGCAACTGGACATCTTGCACGAGTTTCTTGTCCAACTCCTCGGCCTCCCCCTTCTCCCACCCTTGGGCGACCAGCCAACCGACGAATTCACGGGTGTCGAACAAGGCACGCATGCGGTACGCGGACACGATGACCCCCCGCCACCGTTCGGCTTCGGAAGAAGTGAGTGGAAGGGCTTTTCGGGCGCTGACGCAGAATTGCTGGAGGCGGTCCCGCGTTTCGATCGGCAGGGACCGCAGGAACAAGTCGTCCACCGTGGGGGCGCGGAAGTCGACTCCGGCCGCCCCGGCCGCTGGGCCGATGCCCTCATTGAGAAACCTGATCACTTCCACCCAGGCTGTACCAACTGCGCCAGAGGGCGGCGGCAGTGTCGGCCCGCCGAGCAACACTCGTCCACCCCGTAACTCACCGCCGTGCGGTTGCGTCAGGCCCAACGTCGGCCCGTCGTGCATCGGCCCGGACGACCCATACCAGTGGATCGACCGGGGGTCCCAGGTCTGCCGCAACCCCTCCTCTGCCCCGGTGAGTCGTTGCCAGCCGGTGGGCAGGTGAGTGTCGAGGTGGCCGAGCAGCCGTGTGATCTGTTCAGGTGTACCGTTGGCTGTCCACCCGTGCCACCGGACGGTAGCGTCATTCCAATCCATCATCGACCCTCCGCGGTGGGACACAATGCCTGTCATAGTATATCCCTGCCCTCTCCACCCCTTCGAGCCGTCGACCCCCGATTCCGATTCGCCCCGTAGTCTGGTGAACAGGGTGTTGTCTCACATCGGTTGGTCGGGCATACTTAACCACCCGCCCGCGCTCACTCTTCCGGCGCATTCCATGTCGAAATTGCTCGCCCGACGACTCGTCGCACTCCTTGTTGCCGTCGCGTGCGGCGTGGTCTTGTTGACCGTCGCCCCGACACCCGCACCAGTGAAGGCGGCTGAGCCGGCCGACGAGTTCGTCACGTCCGTTCGCCCGCTGATCGCCAAGTATTGCGCCGAGTGCCACAACGACAAGAAGCCCGAGGCGGACCTTGACCTGACCACGTTCATCACGCTGGCCGACGTGAAGAAGTCGCCGAAGGTGTGGCAGAAGGTGGGTGAGATGATCGACGGCGGGCAGATGCCGCCGAAGGACGCCACCCAGAAGCCGACAGCCGAGGAGAAGCAGAAGCTGCAAGCGTGGGTGCGGGCGCACCTGAAGAACGAGGCGAAGGCCCACGCCGGCGACCCCGGCAAGGTGACGCTCCGCCGGTTGAGCAACGCCGAGTATACCTACACCCTCCGCGACCTCTCCGGCGTGCCCACGCTCGACCCGGCGAAGGAGTTCCCCGTTGATGGTGCCGCGGGTGAAGGCTTCACCAACAGCGGCGAGGCGCTGGTGATGTCGCCCGCCCTGCTCGAAAAGTATCTGGCCGCCGGGAAGGGTGTCGGCGCTCACATGGTGTTGTTGCCGGACGGCATTCGTTTCAGCCCGTCCACCACCCGCCGCGACCACACGAACGAACTGCTCGACCGCATCCGCGGGCTGTACGCGAGGTACACCGACGGCAGCACCGGCAGTCAACTGAACCTGCAAGGTGTGGTGTTCAACAACGCCGACGGCGGGCGGCTGCCAATCGAGAAGTACCTGCTGGCCCTGCTGAACGAACGGAAGGCGAACCTCGCGGTGACGCAATCGCCGGAGCAGATCGCGGCGAACCGCGGGCTGAGTCCGAAGTACATGGCGGCGGTGTGGGCGATGCTGAACGGTCAGGAGTCGTCGCCGCTGCTCGACGACCTGCGGGCGCGGTGGAAGACCGCGAAGCCGGGTGATGTGCCGGCGCTGATGGCGTACATCGCCGGTTGGCAGAGCGCGGTCTGGAAGTTCAGCCCCATCGGGCACATCGGCAAGATCGGCGGGCCGAAGGCGTGGATGGAGCCGGTCGATCCGCTTGCCGCGAGCACCGAACTACGGTGGAAGGTGCCGCCGACGCCCACGGGCGAAGTCGCGTTCTACCTCGTGGCGGCGGACGCCGGCGGGGGTGATTCGGCACTCTTCAGCCGTCCGCGGTTCGTCGCCCCCGGTCGGCCGGAGTTGCTGTTGAAGGACGTGCAAGCCCTCGCCGCCGAGCGCACCGCCCGTCGCACGGAAGCGTTCGCCGTCACTGCCAAATATCTCACCGCGGTGGACGAGGCCGTCACCGCGAAGGGCACCGCCGACGTACCGGCGCTGGCGAAGAAGCACCAGTTGAACGCCGACGTGCTGGCCGGCTGGCTGACGGCGCTCGGCGTCGGCTCGTCCGGGTCGGTGAAGGTGACGGGCCACCTGGACAACAAGCTGACGAAGGGCGGCGGGTATGAGTTCATCTCCGGGTGGGGCAGCAACGACACCCCGCTGGTGCTGGCGAACTCGTCCGACAAGCTCGTCCGCATTCCGGGTGACGCCCGCGGGAACGGGGTGGTGATGCACCCGTCGCCGACGCTGAACGTGGCGGCCGGGTGGCAAGCGCCCGTCGGCGGGGAAGCGAAGATCACGGCGAAGGTGCAGCACGCCCACGTCGCGTGCGGGAACGGCGTGGCGTGGGCGGTGGAGGTGCGGCGGGGCGGCACCCGCGAGCGGCTGGCGAGCGGCACCGCACAGGGGGCGAAGCCGGCCGATTCTTCATCCGACAAGGTGAGCATTACGAAGGGCGATCTGGTGTCGGTGGTTGTCGGCCCGCGGGATGCCAACCATTCGTGTGACCTGACGGCGGTGGACTTCACCATCACCATCGACGGCAAGACGTGGGATCTCGGCAAAGACGTGACCGGAGAGATCACGGCCGGGAACCCGCACGCGGACGGGCAGGGGAACGCCGGCGTGTGGCACTTCTACACCGAGCCGGTCGCCGGGGCGGTGGCCGAGGTGCTGCCGAAGGATTCACCGCTGGGCAAGTGGCGTGCGGCGAACGGCGACGAGCGGGCGAAGTTGGCCGGCGACGTGCAAACATGGCTGAGTGGTGCGAGCAAGGATCCGCTGCACGCCAAGTTGTCTGCGTTGAACGGCCCGCTGTTCGGCCGCATCCCGCCGGGCAAGAGTGTCGATGCGAAATGGGGTGTCGATGCGACACTCTTCGCCAACACCGACCACCTGAAGGTGAAGGCCGGAACGGTGACGGGGGTGAAGGTGCCGGCCGATCTGGTGGCCGGGGCGGAGTTCGTGGCGGGCGGTTCGCTGCCGGCCGACAGCAAGGGGGCGGTGCAACTGCGGGTGAGCGGCACCAAATCGGCCGCGACGCTCCAACCCGGTTCGCCGATCCTGGTGAACAACAGTCCAGCCCGCGAGCGGTTCACCGCCAGCCTGACCGCCTTCCGCGACCTGTTCCCGCCGGCGGTCTGTTACTCGAAGATCGTGCCGGTCGATGAAGTCGTCACGCTCACGCTGCATCACCGCGAAGACGGGCACATGAGTCGGCTGCTGCTGACCGACGCCGAGGCGAAACAGTTGGATCGGCTGTGGGACGAGTTGCACTACGTCTCGCAAGACGCCTTCGCCCAGGTGGACGCCTTCAAGCAACTCCTCGAATTCGCCTCGCAGGACGGCGACCCGAAGCTGTTCGAGCCGCTGATGAAGCCGACGATGGACGCGGCCGAGGCGTTCAAGAAACGGCTGACCGACACCGAGCCGGCCCACCTGAAGGGGCTGCTGGAGTTCGCGGGGCGTGCCTACCGTCGGCCGCTGAAGAAGACCGAGGCGGACGAACTGACCGCGCTGTACGCAAAGCTGCGGAAGCAGGAGCTACCACACGACGAGTCGATTCGGCTGACCCTCGCCCGCGTGCTGGTGTCGCCGTCCTTCCTGTACAAGCTGGAGAAGCCCGGCCCGGACGCGACCGCTGCGGCGGTGAACGATTTCGAGTTGGCGACTCGGCTGAGCTACTTCCTCTGGTCGAGTTGCCCGGACGACGAGTTGCACGCGGCCGCCGCGGCCGGCAAGCTCCGCGACCCGGACGTGCTGACAGCACAGATGAAGCGGATGCTGAAGGACGCGAAGGTGCGGCGGTTGGGCGACGAGTTCGGTTGCCAGTGGCTGCACGTCCGCGACTTCGCCACGCTGAACGAGAAGAGCGAGCGGCACTTCCCGGAGTTCGCATCGCTGCGGGGGGACATGCACACGGAAGCGGAACTGTTCTTCACCGACCTGTTCACGGCCGACCGTCCGGTGCGCGACCTGCTCGACTCCAATGCGACGTACCTGAACGAGTCGCTCGCCAAGTTCTACGGCGTGCCGGGGGTGAACGGCACCGCGTGGCGGCGGGTGGAGGGGATGAAGAAGCACGGTCGCGGCGGGATTCTGGGGCTGAGTGCCACGCTCGCCATGCAGTCCGGGGCATCCCGCACCAGCCCGATCCTTCGCGGCAACTGGGTCTCGGAGGTGCTGCTCGGTGAGAAGCTGCCCCGCCCGCCGAAGGGCGTACCGCAGTTGCCCGACGACGAAGCCGCCACCGACAAGCTGACCGTGCGGCAACTGGTGGAGAAGCACACCAGCGACGCCAGGTGTGCCGTGTGCCACCAGCGAATCGACGCCTACGGGTTCTCGCTCGAAGGCTTCGACCCCATCGGCCGCAAGCGGGACAAAGATCTCGGCGGTCGGCCGATTGATGTGAACGCGAAGGCGATGGACGGCACCGCGTTCACCGGCATCGACGGGCTACGCGACTACCTGCTCACGAAGCGGAAGGACGCCTTCGAGCGGCAGTTCCTGAAGAAACTGCTCGGGTACGCCCTGGGTCGCGCGGTGCAGTTGTCCGATGAACTGCTGCTGGACGACATGCAGGCGGTGGCGGCGAAAGGTGGTACGATGTCGGCGGTGGTGGCGAAGGTGGTGACGAGCAAGCAGTTCCGCGACATCCGCGGAGCGAAGCAGAGTGATTAATGTACTCCGCACCCTCCGGGTGCGGTTCCGATCCACCGCACCCGGAGGGTGCGGAGTACATTCCGAACCGAGGTTCCCATGTCCCTATCGCGTCGCACGTTCCTCCGCGGGGTCGGTGTGAGCATGGCCCTGCCGTGGCTCGAGTCGCGGCCCGTGTGGGGCGACACGCCCAAGCCCGGCAAGCCGCCCGACGCCCCCACCCGCCTGGCCGTGCTGTTCAGCGGCAACGGCTTCCACGGCAAGGAGTGGTGGGCGAAGGGCGAGGGCAAGAAGCTGGAGTTCGGCAAGGTGCTGGAGTCGCTCTCGCCAGTGAAGGAGAAGACCTGCTTCATCAGCGGGCTGTACAACGTCGAGGCGACGAAGGGGAACATCCACAGTTCGCAGACGGGCAACCTGCTGAGCGGCGCGCCGCTGAGCGCCGGCGGGGAGATCAAGAGCGGCACCAGCTTCGATCAGGTGATCGCCGAGCACGCGGGGGCGACCACGAAGGTGCCGAGCCTGGTGCTGGCGTGCGAGGCCGCCAACCCGTCCGTCCACAAGAACTACTCGATGCTGTACAGCTCGCACATCTCGTGGAGTTCGCCGACCACGCCGACGCCGCTCGAACTCTACCCGGCGCTCGCATTCGACCGGCTGTTCAAGGACGGGGCGGCGAAGGGCGACAAGAGCGTGCTCGACGCGGTGTTGACGGATGCGAGCGACTTCCGCGGCACCCTCGGCGGCAACGACCAACGGAAACTCGACGAGTATTTGGACAGCGTGCGGGACGTCGAGAAGCGGCTCGACCGGGCGAAGCAGAAGGGCGAACTGCAAGGGTGGAAGCCGACGCTGGAGAAGCCGAACCTGCCGCGGCCGAAGGACGGGCTGCCGCAGGACATCGCCGAGCACATGAAGCTGATGGCCGACATCGTGGTGCTCGGTTTCCAGACCGACACCACGCGGGTGTGTACGCTGAAGCTGAACAACGACCACTCGTCGCTGCGGTTCCCGCACCTGGGCGTGGACTACATGATCCACCACCTGCTGTCGCACTCGGACACCGCCGACTGGCTGAAGGTGAACCAGTTCTTCCTCGAACAGATGGCGTACATCGCCAAGAAGCTCGACGGCATTCAAGAGGGCGAGCGGACGGCACTCGACAACACCACCATGATGTACCTGAGCAGCATGATGACCGGCGGCCACAACAACGACCAGTTGCCGGTGGTGATGGTCGGCGGGGCCGGCGGGCGGATTCAGGGCGGGCGGGTGATCGACTACCGCGGGAAGGACAACCGCCAACTGTGCCGGCTGTTCCTGTCCGTCATGGACAAGTTCGGCGTGCGGCCGAAGGGCGGGTTCGGCGACGCCAAATCGCCGCTCAACGAGATCTGATTCCGCGGAGGTGGGCCGTGCCCAGGCGCGACCGCGAGTACGACGACGAACCCCAACCGCCGCCGGCCAAGGGCGGCTTCCCGCTGTGGCTCATCCTCGTCCTCGGGGGCATGGTGGTGGGCCTGTTCGTGTGCGGTGGAGTGGGCACATTGGCGTATTTGATGTACAAGCGGGACGTGGCTCAGCGGGAGATGATGGTCGAACAGGACATGATGATGGCCGAACGCGAGCAGGCGGAGGCGGAAGTGCGACGGGACGAAATGCTATGGTTGAAAGTAGAACAACGGCATGGCTTGAGGGATCGTGTCCTGTTGTCGCGGGACGAGTTCCGCACGAAGGTGGCGGGCAAGACGGAATCCGAAGTGACTGCGAGCGTCGGTAAGCCTGTTTCGACGGAGGAAGCAAATGGAGAGATACGCTGGGTGTACGAACAAGGGACGCGGGATCTGGAAAACCCAATGGAACGACATAACCGGGTGGTCGTGACCTTCCGAAACGGACGAGTCGCAGAAGTGACGTTCGAGTAAGTGAGGTGCGGCGGACGCATCCGCCGCACCCGCGTCGGCGTTACTTGTCCTTCTTCTCTTCTTTCTTCTCTTCCTTCTTCGCTTCGATCTCCCGCTTGGTCTTCTCGCCGTTCCGCTCGCTCTCGGCGGTCATCTTCAGCGTGTCGCCGTCCACCTTGCCGGTGTACTTGGTGACGAACTTGTTGTCGCCCATGGTGCGGGTGACGGTGAAGCTGATCGCGCCGTCCTTAAACGTGCCTTCCTCGATCTTGGTGGGGGTGGCGTTGGCGCCCCGGCCGGGCATCTCGCCGGTCAGCTTGTCGCCGTCCAGCTTGAGGGTGATCGACTGGGTCACCTTCGTCCCGTTCCGATCCACTTCCCACTTCCAGGTGCCGGTCGGGTCACCCTTCTTGGCGTCCGCCTTGGCGTCCGGCTTCTTCTCTTCCGGCTTCTTGTCTTGAGCCGCCACCAGCCCGGTGAACCCCAGGGCCATCGCCAGCGCGAGCAGGGTACGCATGTCATCTCCTCCGGCGGCCGGCAGAGGGAAACGCCCCGCCGAGTTGGCGGGCGATCCGGCCACAGTGTCGTTATACGGAGAACCGCGTCACCGCCGCTCGGCGGGCATGGTGCGGGCGACGCGGAAGCCGACGGCGCCGTCGGCCTTCTCGGCCGGCAGGAATTCGTTGCGGTTGGCCGAGCGGAGGTGGGGCGGCGGGTTGTTGTACCCCCCGCCGCGGAGCACCCGCGGGGTCTTGTCATCCACCGGGCCGCCTTCGGGGTCAGGCACCAGTTTGTCGTCCGCCCTCTTCGGGAACGGACGGAACTCGTCCTGGCACCACTCCCAGGCGTTGCCGTGCATGTCGAACAGGCCGAAGTCGTTCGGCCGCAGGACGCCGACCGGGTGGCTGATACCGAGCGAGGTGCCGTCGAACCAGCCGTACTTGCCGAGCAGGTCCACCACCCGCCCGGACGAGTATTTCGTCTCGCTCCCGGCCCGGCAGGCGTACTCCCACTCGGCCTCGGTCGGCAGGCGATAGCCGGTGCGCGTCAGGTGATCGGGGGCGATGCTCATGCCGTCGGCGTACTTGCCGTCCGTGTTCGGCAGGTAGCACCACTGGTCCTTCGGGATGCCTTCCTTCTCGCTCAGCCAGTTGCAGTACGCGGCGGCGTCGTACCACAGCACGAAGACGGCCGGGCAGTCGCCGGTCGGGGCGTACCACTTGTTGTAATCGTGCCGCGGGCGGAAGCGGAGGAGTTGGTCGGTCGTCACCTCCTTCGAGGCGATGGCGAACGGGCGGTCGATCCGCCGGCGGTGCCGCTCGTCACCCTCGCCCATCCACACCTCGCCCGGCGGGACCACCACCATCGTCTGCCCCTGGCCGGTGTGATACCACCGCCGCGTGCCGTCGGGTTCGCCGGTCGGCAACTTCACATCGACGCCCGCCAGTTCACTCTTCGCCCCCCACCACCCGAGTAGCCAGTCGGCGGCGGCGTGGATCCCCGGATCGGGGTCGTCGCGGTAGAGGGCGAGCAGTCGCGGGGTGTAGGTCGGCCGGTCGGAGTTGGACAGGCGGCCCGGCCCGAACTCCGCCAGTGCGAGAATGATCGCCCGCCGCACGGACGCGTCCTTCTCGTCCTCCAACCGCGCGAGCAGCAGGCGGAAATCGACCCCGACTGGAACCATCCGCTCGATCAGGAAGTTCCGTACCGTCGGGTCAGGGCTCTGCGCCAGTAGCGGCCACACCTTCTCACCCCGGCCCATCAACACCAGCGCCACCCCAACGTTCGCCTGCCGCCTGGCGAGTTTGCTCCTGACCTTCTCGGTTTCGCCGGCGTCGTCGGCGGTGTCGAGTACGGTTTCCAGTCGGGCGAACCCGTCCGGCCGGTCGGCGGCGAACGCCGCGTACACGCTGGCGATCACCCCCACCTCCGACCAGTACCGCGGTTCGTCGGTGAGGAAGTCCGCCAGCGGCGGAAGGAACCACCCCCCGGCCCCCTTCAGGGCGTCGGTCCACGCGGCGACGGCGAACGGCTTCTGGTTCACCAGGATGCCGGCGATCACTTCGCTCACCCCACTCCACCGCGGGTCGTCCGGGGTGTACGCGGCGACGGCGCACGCCGCTCGCAACCGGCGGCTAGCGTCGGCTTGTTTGTCCTCCACCTCCGCCCACAGCCGCTCCGTCAGTTCCCACTTGTGCGGGGCCAGCGCCTCGCGGATGACGACCACCTCTTGCGGGTCGCCGGTCAGCATCCGCTCGTACAGGTACTCCACTTGAGTGGGGTCGGACGGCAAGAGACCGAGGCTGGCGTGAAGCTGACGGCGGCGGTCTTGTTGCGCCTCCGCCCGCGAGTACGCCTCCCGCAACAGCGGATCGACCCACGGGCGGTAGGGGGCCATTTCCGACACCACCACGGGCGCGTCGGCGGTGGTCGATTCCATCAGCCGGTCGTGCAGTTGATGTGCCCGCAACCGGCCGTTGCCGTCCCAGGCAATCCAGCTCAACAGGACGACGACAGCCACCCCCACCAGCCCCCGCAACAGGTGGAACCGTCCGGCACGGTGCATCATCCTTCGTTGTGCCGGCGTCCACTTGGATCGATCCGTCAGCCAGCGGAGGCCGAACCACTGGCGGAGGGTGGGCAACTGTCGGTTCTCCGGCCGGGCGGTCCACACGGCCGCGCGGTCGGCCAGCAGCAGTTCGGCCCGCCCGCGGCGGGTCTCCTTCTGCTTGCGGGTGAGCCAGTCGCGGAGCGACGGCACAAGGAAGTCGTGCGTCAATTGGTAGTACCGTTCACCCGCCACCGCCGGCGCGTCTTTCCCTTCCGGGTCGGTCGGGGTGATGAGCCGCAACTCGCCGTCCAGAACGTGCAGCAGGTCGGCGAAGTCCCTTGGGCGGGTGGCGTACCCGGAAGCGTCGAGCAACTCCCGCTCGGACCGCATGTGCCCTTTCAGGTCGGTGTCGGCACCCGGCAGCAGCGCCCGCAGTACCCCCTGGGCGGCCTTCTGGTGCAGGCGGTGTTGCGGCGGGGCGGTGGACGCGGCGAACGTCTCGTCCAGGAACGCCACCCCCACCCCGGCCGCCCCGCCGACCGCCTTCAGCGTGGCCGGCGTCCACGGCTTGCCCTTCACCATTTCGGCGAACAGCGCCAGCCGTACCGGGATCACCTTGCTGTCCTGGGCCAATCCCGCCACCGCCTGTTCGACGAACTGCTTCTGATCCTTGCTCTCGCCGCCGGGGGTGACGAGCAGTTCGCCGAAGGCCCGGCCGAACGAGGCCAGCACCTTCTCGGCGTGCCGAACCGGGAATAGATCGACCGCGGCCGAGTTCTCTCCCTCTCGCAAGCTCACCTCCACCGCCCGCATGAACCCGGTAGCGGCCATCCAGAAGTCGTCCCGCACCAGCACCACCGCTTGCAACCGCCCGCCGTCGCACTGCCGCAGCGCCTGCACCAGTTCGGCCGCCTCGTCGTGCCGGTGGGCGTGCAGCCATTGTTCGAACTGGTCGAGCACCAGCAGCACCTTCTGGCCGTGCGGCACGAACCGCCCGCGGCGCACGGCGGCGAGCGTGTCCGTCAGCCCCAAGTCGGTCGGCAGCCCCGGCACCGCCCGCCGGAGCGCCTTCAACAGACGCGTTTCGGTCTGGTCGGCGGTCGCCTCCACGTACACGGGCGTCACGGCCTTCGCCAGCCGCGGCAGCAGCCCCGCCTTCACCAGCGACGACTTGCCGCACCCGGACGGGCCGTAGACGAGGCCAATCGGAAAGGTGGCGTCGGCGTCCGTCTGTTCGATGCGGGCTTTCCAGAAGCGGAGGCTGTCGGGCAGTCCGTCGCGGCCGCGGGGTCCGGGCAGCAGTTCGAGGAAGAAGTCGGCGTCCCCGGCGTCGAACGCCCGCAGGCCTTTCGGCACGACGGGCACCGGCCCGCTGTCATGCGCGGGAACGAGGAACGCGGGTGGCAAGGGAACGGTCGGCTCGCTCGCTCGCGGTACCGACGGCGGTTCGGGCGTGGGGCCACCGAGGAAGTGTCGCAGGTCGTCGGCCAAGTCGCGGGCGGTCAGATACCGCTCACTCGCCCGCTTCGCCAGCGCCTTGAAGCAGACGCGTTCCAGCTCCTTCGGGATGGTTTCGTTCAACTGGCGGAGCGGGCGGGGTTCGTGGGTGGCGACCTGTTCAAGCAACTCGCCCACCGAGTCGGCGCGGAACGGGCGGCGGCCGGCGAGCAGCTCGTACAGGACGACACCCAGGCTGAAGACGTCCGAGCGGCCGTCCACCCGGTGCCCCTCGCCGCGGGCCTGCTCCGGACTCATGTACGACGGGGTGCCGGCGTACCCCGACCCGGTGCCCGCGTCCTGCTCCCGCAGGGCCAACCCGAAGTCGGCGACGAACGGCCGGCCGCTCCGGTCGAGCAGCAAGTTGCCCGGCTTCACGTCGCGGTGAACCAGCCCTTGTGTGTGGGCGTGGTGCAGGGCGTCGGCCACCGTCGCCACCAGGCTCACCACCTCGGCGAGTGGCAACGGCGTGCCCGACCGCAACCGGGTGGCGAGGTCGAACCCGTCGATGAACTTGGACACGACGTAGCAGGGGAAGTCGTCGGTGCGGCCGGCGTCGTACACCGGAACGATGTGCGGGTGATCCAGGCGGGCGACCGAGCGGGCTTCGGTCAGGTAGGCGTCGGCGTCGGTGGTGCGGGCGATGCGGGCGGGGTGCGGCACCTTCACCGCCACCAGTCGCCGCAGTTCGTCGTCGTGGGCGAGGTAGACCAGCCCGAACCCGCCGCGGCCGAGCAGGCGCTCCACCCGGTAGCGGCCGATGTGCGACGGGGCGGAAGGCCCGTCCGACGGGTCGGGCGGCTGGTCGGGGCGATCCCACGTCGTGTTGTTCGCGTCCGACATAGGGCGCACCCGCCGGGAGAACCCCGGCAGTGATGCCGGGGGTGGTCCGATTC
>JANNDF010000265.1:0-5540 GCA_031387445.1 Planctomycetia bacterium | reverse complement strand
GGTGCAGTTCAGCGCACACACCGGCGGTCATGGTCGCTCATTCGGCACTCGTCCGAATTGCCATCAGCTCCTCCCATCGGGCTTCCAGCATGTTCGTGTATGGCACCGACCGGAGGCCGAGGTGTCCCAGCGAGTAGGCGTCGTTCACCTCCACCAGCAAGGTTCGCCCATCGGCGGTGACACCGAAGTCGATGGCACATGCGGCGGGTGACTCGCCTTTGAATGCCCCGACAGCGGCACGAACCGCCGCCGGGTCGGGGCGGGTGAACACGTCTCCGCGGTAGTGGCCGACACCGATCACCTCATCCCGCAGGACGAAGTACCGCCACTCCGACACAAACTCAACAAGCCCACACGACCAGACGGGCAAGTCGTCCGGGTGGCGGGCAGTCGGGATCAGATCTCGGAATGCAGACACGACGTACCCGGTGAACGCCTTCTGCGTTTCTCTCGGCTTGACGAACCGCGGGGGCGAACCGTCCGCCTCGAACAACCCGCGTACCGCCCCCATCGTGGTCGGTTGCATCTCACGCCCCAAGAACGGGAGGAGAGGTTGCGGGTAGTCGATGGGCGGAGTGTCCACGCCGAGCCGTTGGAGCGCGTGTAGCACGGTGGCGACCCCACCGACCACCAGCGTGTTCGGCGTCAGGTCGAGTTGTCCGTCTCGGAGTTGCGACCACTCGAAGAACGTGATGGGGTACGCCTTCTGGTCGAACCCGTGCCAAGCCGAGTACCCGTTCACGCTCACGAACTCGCCGTTCTTCTTCTGGATGAAGACGCGATCCACCATGACCCGCCTCGGTTGGGGGGTAGTTACGTGCATCACACCGCCGCACGTCTCCCGGCTTTGGTCGGCTGGATGCTGCTCGGCTGCGGTTCGGCGCACCCGCCGGCGGTGGGGAGCATCTTGTTCGGCGAGCAGCGGTTGGTCGGGTTGAACGCCGTCCGCAGTCGCACCATGAAATGCAGGTCGTCGGGCGAGAAGAGCATCGGCATGAAGTCGAGTTTCTCCACGCCGATGCCGTGCTCCCCGGTCACGCTGCCGCCCAGCCGCACGCACGCCTGCAAGATGTCGGTGCTCGCCAGCAGCACCCGCCGCACCTGATCCGGGTCGCGCTCGTCGAACATGAGCACCGGGTGGATGTTCCCGTCGCCGGCGTGGAACACGTTGCAGATGGCGATGCCGTGGTCTTCGGTCGCCTTGCGGATCACCCGCATGATCTCCGGCAACTTCGTCCGCGGGACAACACCGTCTTGCGTGCAGTAGCTCGGGTAGCCCAGCCGGCCGATGGTGCCGAACGCCTGCTTGCGGGCCTTCCACAGGGCCAGTCGCTCGGCCTCGGTGTTGGCCTTCCGCACCTCGCGGGCGTTGCTCTTCAGAGCGATGGCTTCGATGCGGTCAGCCTCGTCCTGAATGCCCGCCGCCGGGCCGTCCACTTCCATAATCAGCACCGCCCCGGCGTCGAGCGGGAAGCCGAACTTGAACGCCGCTTCCACCGCTTGCAGGATGGTCTGATCCAGCATTTCCAGGGCGGCGGGCACGATGCCGGCGGCGATGATGTCGGAGATGCAGTTGGTGCAGTCGTCCACACTGGCGAACACGCCGAGCAGGGTGCGGTACGCTTCCGGGTTGCGGGTGAGCCGCACCCACGCTTTCGTGACGAGGCCGAAGGTGCCTTCGCTACCGACGATGGTGCCGGTCAGGTCGTATCCAGGGCCGTCCTCGCACGGCCCGCCGACGACCACCACCCGGCCGTCGGGCAGCACCATTTCCACGCCGAGGATGTGGTTCACCGTCACGCCGTACTTGAGCGTGTGCGGCCCGCCGCTGTTCGTCGCCACGTTCCCGCCGATGGTACACGCCCCCTGGCTGCTCGGGTCGGGGGCGTAGTGGTAGCCGTGCGGCTTGAGGGTGTTCGTCAGCCACACGTTCACCACCCCGGCTTCCACCACGGCGTAGCGGTCGCGGACGTTCACCTCCAGGATCTTCTTCATCCGCGAGGTGGCGATCATCACCCCGCCGCCGACGGCGAGACAGCCGCCGGCCAAACTGGTGCCCGCCCCGCGGGCGACGAACGGCACGTCCAAGTCGACGCACGCCGTCACCACCGCGGCCACCTGTTCGGTGGAGTCGGGGAACACGACCACGTCGGGGGTGTTCTTGTCGATGGTGAACCCGTCGCACTCGTACACGGCGAGGTCGGCCTTCTGCGTGAGCACGTTGCCCGGCCCGACGATCGCCTTCATGCGGTCGATGAGTGCGGGGACCTTAGCGGAGTCGAACCGCGGGATGTCCTGCGAGTGGCTGAACGAAACGGTGGCGGCAGTGGTCATGGCGACGGCGGGAGCAGAGGTTGTGCGGAGAGGGTCAGCATACGCCCCGGCCCGTCGAGGTGGGTGTGCAGCGCGTTCAGGACGTCCCGGCCGAGGAGGATGTGCGGTTCGTCGCCAGCCGCGGCTTCGATAACGAAGTCCATCACTCCAGGAATCGAAATTGTCACCTCATAGATGGGAATCACAATCATCCCGCCACCGACGACCACCGCCTGACTGGTCCGCAGCCGTCGCAGGCGGAGTTGGTTCACGGCGTCGAGCGGGATGACGGATCGATCCGCTCCGGTGTCGAGTTGGGCGTCGAGCGTAATCGCCTGCGACGGGCGGTTCGGATGACCGACGAACACGCCAACGATCGGCGCTTCCGGGTGGAGGGCGGACGAGTACGGGCTGCGGATCACGACACCCGCCTCCCCACCACCCGGCGGGTGCCGATCCGTTCAACCGGCCACTCGTCCGCTACGGTTTCGACGAACAAGTCCACATGCCCGGCAATGCGGGTGGCCTCGTCGATCACCGGTCGGCGCTCGTCGCCAATAGCGATCACCTGCTCGTTGTGGATCGCCACCACCTGGCCGCGGTGCGTCTTCAGCAGTTCCGGTAGAAGGCGATAGAACGCGGCCCGCTCCCGCTCGAACTTGTCGCTCGTGCCCGGCAACGGGGCGAGCGGGTCGAACGACGTCTGCACGGTCAACTTCACCTTGCCGACGGGCACCTCGGGCGGCAGCGTCACCTGCCGGCTTTCGGGCACGTCAATTTCCAGTTCGAGCGTCACGGCGGCACCTCCGTCGGGTAGCGTCATTGTACCCGGTGCGGCCGGCCGCCGTCCGGAACCGTTCCTCCTGCCGGAGCTTCCCCGTGAAAGACCGCCTCCTCACCGTCCTGCTGTCCGTCGCGTCCACCGTCGGGCTGATGAAGGCGCTCCCCGAACAGCCGAAGACGCTGGAGGTGGATCGGCTCATCGTGCGGAAGGAACTGATCGTGTCGGACACCGGGGAGGCGTGGGAGAAGGGGTTCGAGAAGCAGCAGATCCCGCGGGGGGTGTACGCCAAGTCGCTCGGCGACGGCCCCGGCGGGCTGTGGGTTCGCAGCCGGCTCATCAAGGGGGAGATCGACGACCCGTTCGACGACCGCTTTCACGCGATGGAGAAGGACGGCAGCATCCGCCGGGCGCCCGGGCACATCTCGTGGAACGTGTGGGTGGGCGGGGCGTGGCGGCAGATGGCGATCATCCAGGGCGAGGGGTTGGAGCCGACGGAGGTGCCGGCGAAGGAGTGGGCGGGCGACAACCACCCCGGCCGCCTGCGGTTCCAGACGTTCCGCCCGCACCACGGCGAACCGCTGACGGACGCCCTCATCGGGCAGGGGATGATGTCGGTCGGCGGGGGCGGGTACGGTGGGGGCGGACTGCCGTACCCGACCGAGGTGCTGACCCTGTGGGGCGGTGAGGTGAAACAGACGGCGGCGTGCATCCCGGCCCCTCCGGTGGTGCTGAAGGACGACGGTTCGGGGGAACACGAGTACACGCTGGTCGCCGTCAGCCCGCAGGGCAAGCGAACGCCCGCCTCGAAGCCGGCGAAGGCGAACGGGTTGGCAACCCTCCGGTGGGACAGCGTGCCGGGGGCGGACGCCTACGTGGTGCTGCGAGACGGGAAGGAGGTGGCCGGCCCGCTGCGGATCGAAGGGTCGCGGAAGGAGTGGATGGACAAGGCGAAGTGACCGCCCGCCATACACTATCGCCACCATGAGCACACTCCTCTTCCGCAACGGCCGGGTGATCGACCCCGCCCAGAACCTGGACCGCGTGACCGACCTGCTGGTGGCCGGCGGCGAAGTCGTCGGCATCGGCTCGCACTCGTCCGCTGATCGGGTCCTCGACTGCACCGGCAAGATCGTCTGCCCCGGCCTGATCGACATGCACGTCCACCTCCGCGAACCCGGCCGCGAGGAGGACGAGACGATTGAAACGGGGGCGACGGCGGCCATTGCCGGGGGCGTCACCACGGTGGCGTGCATGCCGAACACCGAGCCGGCGCTCGACACCCGCGACGCGGCCGAGTTCGTCATCCTGCAAGCGAAGCGGGCCGAGCAGTGTTTCGTGCTGCCCATCGGGGCCGTCACGAAGGGGCGGTTGGGGAAGGAACTGGCCGAGATCGGCAAGCTGGTGGACGGCGGGGCGGTGGCGTTCACCGACGACGGCGCGCCGGTGGCCAGCGCCGAGATCATGCGGCGGGCGCTCGAATACACCAAGATGTTCAAGCGGAAGGAGAAGTTCGCCCGACCAGTCGACCCGTTCGAGGACCGCTTCGGCAAGGCGGTGCTGGTTCACGCGGAGATTATGGAACTGACCGAAAGCGGGCAGATGAACGAGGGGCTAGTCAGCCACCGCCTGGGCGTGCGGGGGATGCCGGGTGTGGCCGAAGACATCATGATCTTCCGCGACATCGTGCTGGCCGAGTTGACCGGCGGGAAGGTCCACATCCTGCACGTGAGCACGGCCGGCGGGGTGGACCTGATCCGCCAGGGGCGGGCGCGGGCCGAGCAGTTGGTGAAGGAGGGCAAGCCGAGCTTCTGGATCAGCGGGGAGGCGTGCCCGCACCACTTCATCCTGACCGACGAGACGCTCACCACCTTCGACAGCAACTACAAGATGGCCCCGCCGCTCCGCACCCAGGCCGACGTGGACGCCATCATTGCCGGGCTGAAGGACGGCACGCTCTCGGTGCTGGCCACCGATCACGCCCCGCACGCGGCCGAGAAGAAGGCCCGCGAGTTCGACCTGTGCCCGAACGGCATCGTCGGCGTGGAGGTGTTCCTGCCGCTGAGCGTGACGTACCTGGTGGAGCCGGGGCACCTCACCTGGAACCAGTTGATCGAGAAGATGACTATCAACCCGGCGAAGGTGCTGGGCATCGACCGCGGCACGCTGGTGCCCGGGGCGGTGGCCGACGTGACGGTGATTGATCCCGACGTGCGGTGGAAGATCGACGTGACGCAGTTCAAGAGCAAGAGCCGCAACTGCCCGTACCACGACTGGCCGGTGCGGAGCCGGGCGGTGGCCACGGTGGTCGGCGGGCAGGTGCGGATGAGCAGCATCGGTTGAGTCTGTAGTAGGGCGGGTCGAGCGGGGGTAGCAAACGCGTCACCCGTGGACCGGTCACGCTGTTCGGCCGCAACAGCCGCGCCGACCCCCCCACGCTCCCCGG
>JANNDF010000027.1:0-1833 GCA_031387445.1 Planctomycetia bacterium | reverse complement strand
CCTGGGAGAGGGGGCCGGGGGGTGAGGTCCCGATAACCAACACCCATGATGCACTCCCACCGCTTGCCGCTCATCCTGGCGGCCGTCGTCACCCTGCTGAACGCCGCCAAGCCGGCGGTGGTGGACGACACCGCCTACCTGCTGCTCGCCCGTCACATCGCCACCGACCCCCTGCACCCCTACGCCGGCAAGCTGTTCTGGTACTACTCGCCCGAGCCGGCGATGGAGGTCCTCGCACCGCCGGTGCTGCCGTACTGGCTGGCGGCCGGCATGACGCTGTTCGGCGAGAACGTGATCCTGCTGAAGTTGTGGCTGTTCCCGTTCGCGTGCGTGCTCTGCCTGTCGGTGCGGTCGCTGCTGCGGCGGTTCGCGGCGGGGGTGGAGCGCGAAGGGCTGATCGTGTTCGTGCTGTCGCCGGCGGTGCTGCCGCTGTTCAGCGTCATGCTCGACGTGCCCGCACTGGCACTCGGAGCGGCGGCGGTGGCCCTGTTCGTGAAGGGGTGTGACGAAGTCCACTGGTGGTGGTGCGTGTTGGTGGCCGGGGTGTGCTGCGCGCTGGCGATGCAGACGAAGTACACCATGCTGACGGTGCCGTGCGTGCTGATCGGGTACGCCTTCACGCGACTCGGCAAACCCAATTCGGTCCTCGCACTGGTCTACCTTTTGGCCGCACTCATCCCTGCCGTGGGGCTGTTCGCCGGGTGGGAGTGGTTCATGAATCAGCAGCACGGTCAGTCGCACTTCCTCTTTCATCTGAAGGGGAACGCCGGCGAGGGGAAAGACCTGTGGAAGACGTTGGAAGAACGGTTCGCCAACGCCCCGCCGCTGCTCGGGCAGTTCGGCGGGCTAGCGTGCGGGGTGTCGCTGGCGGCGGGCGCGGGCATCGGCTGGCCGACGTGGGTGCGCATCCCGGCGGCGGTGGTGGTGGGGTTGCTCGTGGCCCTCATCTGCACGCTGCCGTACTCGCAGACGGCACCGCTCGGGGCGAGGTACGACCTGGCGTTCATCACGTTCGCGGTGTGCGGAGTGTCGGTGGTGGTCACGGCGGGGTTCGGGATCGGCCGGACGCTGTGGAAGAGGGCGGCCGACGCGGACACGCTGTTCCTGGTCGGCTGGGTGCTGGTGGAGGTGGTGGGGATGCTCGGCATGACGCCGTTCGTGGCCGCCCGGCGGGTGGTCGGCGTGTGCCTCGCGGTGGCCGTGCTGCTGTTCCATCTGGTATCGAAGCTGGGGAACGGCCAACCCCTGATGCCCAAGTGGGGCGTCGGGTTCGCGGTCGGGTTGGGCGTGCTGGTGTACGCGGTGGACTGCTGGGATGCGTACCCGGAGAAGGTGATGGCGGAGAAGGCGGCGGAGGTGGCGAGGCCGGAGCCGGGACAGACAGTCTGGTTCACCGGGCACTGGGGGTTCCAGTGGCACTGCGAGCGGGCGGGGATGAATCACCTGGTGCCGTGGCAGGGCGGGACGCCGATGAAGGCCGGCGACTGGCTGGTGACCCCGCTACCGCAGGACAAGGAGTGGTTCTACCGCCCGTGCCCGTTCACCACCACCGAACCGACCAAACGGTACGTCGATACCGGAGAGCCGGTGTGGGAGCCGGAGAACCTGTTCCCGCGGCCCAACATGAAGCTGGCACTGGTGGCCGACTGGGTGTGGCTGGACGGGCTGAGCGGGCACACCATCCCGCCGATGTACGGCGGCGGGTCGGCCCCGCTGAAGGGGCGGGACGGGCCGCGGCTGCGGGTGGCGGTGTACCGGGTGCTGGAAGACTGGGAGCCGTGATCGGTTGGGCGAGCCGTGCCCCGTGAGGGGCCGGGTTCCTTTCCAACCGGC
>JANNDF010000024.1:0-1163 GCA_031387445.1 Planctomycetia bacterium | reverse complement strand
GAGTCGGGGTCCGGGTCATCGGCATAGACGGGCCGGAACGCTGTTTCTATCTTACCTCAACTGACTTGACTCGCACCTGTCCGATTCGCCCGCCCCGACCCGTCGTCGGCCGCCATTTATTCCGAGGTCACGCCTTCGATGCACGCCAACCCCGAGGTCCTCGCCAAGGTCCGTCCGCCGGCGGACGCCGACCCGCAAGAAACCGGCGAGTGGGTGGAGTCCCTCGAAGCGATCCTCAAGCACCAGGGGCCGGATCGGGCGCGGTTCCTGCTGGAAACCCTGGCGGCGGTGGCCCACAAGGGCGGCGCGAAGACGACCGCCGGCATCACCACGCCATATGTGAACACCATCCCGCAGGAGGAGCAGCCGCTGTTCCCCGGCGAACGCGGCCTCGAACGCAAGATCAAGAGCCTCGTCCGCTGGAACGCGATGGCGATGGTGCTGAAGGCGAACAAGAACACCAACGTCGGCGGGCACATCAGCACCTTCGCCAGCGCCGCAACCCTGTACGAAATCGCGCAGAACCACTTCTTCAAGGGCCGCACGGCCGATCACCCCGGCGACGTCGTCTTCTTCCAAGGCCACGCCAGTCCCGGCCCGTACTCGCGCGCGTTTCTCGAAGGACGATTGAACGAGACGCAACTCACGAACTTCCGCCAGGAACTCCAGCCGGGCGGCGGACTCAGCAGTTATCCGCACCCTTGGCTCATGCCCACGTTTTGGCAGTATCCGACCGTGTCGATGGGCCTCGGCCCGATCATGAGCATCTACCACGCCCGCTACAACCGCTACCTGCGCGACCGCGGCCTCGCCCAGACGGATAACGTCCGCGTCTGGGCCTACCTCGGCGACGGCGAATGCGACGAACCCGAAAGTTTGGGCTGCATTACACTCGCGGCCCGCGAGAAACTCGACAACTTGACGTGGGTCATCAACTGCAACCTCCAGCGCCTCGACGGCCCCGTCCGCGGCAACGGCAAGATCATCCAGGAACTCGAAGGCCTCTTCCGCGGTGCCGGGTGGAACGTCATCAAAGTGGTCTGGGGCAGCGGTTGGGACGAGCTGATTAAAGCCGACTACACCGGTGCCCTCCAGCGGCGGATGATGGAAGTGGTGGACGGCGAATACCACGAGTACGTGGTCAAGGGCGGCGAGTGGATTCG
>JANNDF010000009.1:0-1606 GCA_031387445.1 Planctomycetia bacterium | reverse complement strand
ACAGGCGGCACAGAGTCCGGGTGAGGCGGCCATCCTGGTGCGGTATCTCGGTCAGGTGACGGTCGCCCGTATCACCGTGCCGCGAATCGGGAACACGTTCGCGCGCCCGCCGGAAGCCAACTTCATCGACGGCCACGTCTGGGACAAACTCACCCGCCTCGGAATCCCGCCGAGTGATCTCGCCGACGACGCCACGTTCATTCGCCGCGTCTACCTCGATGTCATCGGCACGCTGCCCACCGCGCAGGAGGCACGCGACTTCCTCGCCGACACCGACGCCAAGAAGCGGGCGAAGCTGATCGACCGGTTGCTCGACCGCCCGGAGTATGCCGACTTCGGGGCGACGAAGTGGGCCGACCTGTTGCGGGTGGACCGCGACGTGCTCGGGGCGAACGGCTCGGTCGCCTTCCACCGCTGGCTGCGGCAGCAGTTCGCCGACAACCGCCCCTACGACCAGTTCGCGCGAGACATCCTGACGGCCGAAGGGAAGATCACCAGCCCCGGCCCGGCCGGTCTGTACCGGGCGCTGGGCACGCCGGAGGTGATGAGCCGGTCGCTCTCGCAGGTGTTCCTCGGCGTGCGGATCGAGTGCGCCCAGTGCCACCACCACCCGTCCGACCGCTGGGGGCAAGACGACTACTTCGCACTGGCCGGGTTCTTCACCGGGCTGACGCGGAAGGGTACGCCGGGCAACGAAGCTGTGGTGTCGAACGGCGGGGCCGACCTGAAACACCCCCGCACGGGCAAGCCGATCCCGACCCGCGTGCTCGGCGGGAAGGATCTGACTTTCGCCGACCACACCGACCGTCGGGTTGCGCTGGCCGACTGGATGACAGCCCCCGACAACCCGTACTTCGCCCGCATGATCGTGAACCGCCTCTGGTCGCACTCCTTCGGCCGCGGGCTGATCGAGCCGATCGACGACCTGCGGCTGACCAACCCGGCCGCGAACGAGCTATTGCTCGCCGCATTGGCGAAGCACCTCGTCGCATCCAGGTACGACTTGAAGGCCGTCGCCCGCACCATCCTGAACTCGCGGGTGTACCAACTCGGCCCGGCGACGAAGGCGAACGCCGACGACGAACAGAACTTCAGCCACGCCCGCTCTCGCACCATGCCGGCCGAGGTGCTGCTCGACGCGATCTGCCAAACGACCGGCGTGCCGGAGAAGTTCAACGGCACCCCCGCCGGCACGCGGGCCATCCAGTTGTGGGACAACCGGATGCCGTCGTACTTCCTGCAACTGTTCGGCCGGCCGGCGCGGATCAGCGTGTGCGAGTGCGAGCGGAGCACCGAGCCGAGCATCGCCCAGGCGCTACACCTGATGAACGCCGAGGAGATCGAGGCGAAGATTCGCTCCAAGCGTGGCGTCGCCCGCCAGTTCGCAGACAGCGACAAGACGCCCGCCGCGATCATCGACGAACTGTACCTGTCCACGCACAGCCGCTTCCCGACCAAAGCCGAGCAGTCGGCCATGCTCGAGTTGTTCAACGGGAAAGAGGCGATCACCCGCCGAGAGGCGGTGGAAGACGTGCTCTGGACGCTGCTGAACACGAAGGACTTCCTTTACAACCGCTGAAGTAGGTGCCGCCTGCCGGGCGGCACA
>JANNDF010000008.1:0-7314 GCA_031387445.1 Planctomycetia bacterium | reverse complement strand
CCCGTCCGGCCGGACCGCATCGAGCCGCGGAGCCAGAAACGACGGGCGAAGAAGTACCCGTACATGATCCGCCCCCGTCGCATCCTGCGCGAAGAGATACGCCGGCAAACACTTGCGGCTTAACTGAATGGCATTCCGGTACAGCCCCTTGTCCGCGTCGAACACTTCGGCCGCGCCCTTCTTCTCAGGTCGAGTCGGCTCGGAGCCCAGGGTGGCGGCGAGTTGACGAAGCATCGCCTGATCCGCGTCGAATACCGCTCTCCCCCTCTTCCCCTCGCTCGTCTTCGCCGCAGGCGGTGTTGCCGGTTCGGGGGCCTTGTCCAGTACCGCGAGCAGTTCGGCCGGCGTGCGGAAGCCGGAGGTCCGGCCGACCACCTTTCCGTCGGGCGTCGCCACCAGAACCGTCGGGAAGCCGGTGACCTGGAACGCGGCCATCAATTCGGCCTCCTTGTCCCCGTCGAGTTTCACCGGGATGAACCGCTCGCTCAGGACGGCGGTCACCTTCGGGTCGCGCAAGGTGGTGGCTTCGAGCTTCCGGCACGGCCCGCACCAGTCCGTGCTGAACTTGAGCAGGAGCGGGCGGCCGGTCTCGGCTGCCTCCTTCCGGGCCGCAGCGTAATCGTGCCGCCAATTCACATCTTGAGCCGTTGCCCGACTGACAACGAACTGCAACGAGAAGAGGGCCAGCAGCATCAACGGGGCGGCATGGGCACGCGACATGGTAACAACCCTCGCCCACCCGGTGTGGAGCGGGCGGGGTGCGAACTGATACTCGCCCCGTCCTCCCCGGTCAACCCGGACTACCACCCGGCCTGATGACCGGAATCTCGGTATGGTGACAAGCCCGATCCCCAGCGAGCGGCCGATGAGTACCGCCCTCCCGAGCCTGTACGACATCCCGGTGACCGCCATCGACGGCACCGGGCGAACGCTCGCAGAATACCGCGGGCGGGTGCTCCTCGTGGTGAACGTGGCCAGTCGCTGCGGCTTCACCTCCCAGTACGCCGGGCTGGAGTCCCTGTTCCGCACCTCCCGCGACCGCGGGCTGGTGGTGCTCGGCTTCCCGTGCAACCAGTTCCTCGGGCAGGAGCCGGGGGGGGAGAAGGACATCGCCCAGTTCTGCACGCGGGACTACGGGGTGACGTTCCCCATGTTCGCCAAGGTGGACGTGAACGGGCCGAACGCCCACCCGCTTTACCGACACCTGACGGCGGCAAGGGCCGGCCTGTTCGGCAGCCGGGGCATCAAGTGGAACTTCACCAAGTTCCTGATCGCCCGAGACGGAACAGTCACGGGCCGGTGCGGGCCACTGACTCGTCCCAGCGCGTTGACCGCCCGCATCGAATCGCTGCTCGGCTGAGCGGCGACCACCGCATCATCTTGAAGCGACTTCGGTACACGCGGCCCGCCCGGAGCCGATCTTGTTGGCCCCGGTCGTGGCGATCGGTTACCATCCACCCGCCGCCGGTTTCCCCTTCCCCTTCCCCCTCGCCCGAGGCCCTCCATGCGCTCCCCTGCCCTGCTCGCCGTTCCGCTCCTCGCACTGCTCGCCAGTGCTCAGGCACCCGCCGCCGACCCCGCCTTCCCGCTCAAGGACGGCGACGTGTGGGTGATGGCCGGCGACAGCATCACCGCCCAACACCTGCACTCCAACTACTTCGAGGCGTTCTGCTACGCCCGCTACCCGAAGATGACGTTCGCCTTCCGCAACTCGGGCGTCGGCGGGCACACCATCCCGAGCACGCTCGACCGCTTCGAGTACGACATCGCCGCCTGGAAGCCGACGGTGGTGTCGGTGGAACTGGGCATGAACGACAGCGGCGGCACGCCCACCGACAAGTTCATTTCCAACATGGGCACCATGACCGAGCGCATCCGCAAGGCCGGCGCGCGGCCGGTCATCCTCGCCCCCAGCCCGGTGAACGACGGCGTCACGTCGGCCAAGCTGACCGGCCGCAACAAGACGCTCGACGAGTACGCCACCGCACTGAAGGCGTTCTGCGAGAAGGAGAAACTCCCCTACGCCGACCAGTTCCACGCCTGCCTCGACCCGTGGGGGAAGAACAAGCCCCGCGAGCGGTTGCAGATCGCCATCGCCGAGATGAAGCAGGTGGCAGGCGACGACACCCTGGCCGGCATCTCCGGCTTGCGGGCGTTCCTGGCGGAGCAGGAGAAGAACCCGGTGAAGGGCGTCAGCCTGCTGGGTGATCCCGTTCACCCCGGCTCGCCCGGTCAACTGATGATGGCCGCCACGCTGCTGAAAGGGCTGGGCGCCGACGGGTTCGTGAGCAGCGTGACGGTGACGGGCGACAAGGCCGAGGCGAAGGGGTGTGCGGTGTCGAACGTGAAGGCGGAGGGCGGCGGGGTGTCGTTCGACCGGCTGGACGAGACGCTCCCGTTCCCCATCGCCGACGGTGCCCGCGGGGTGATGAGCATCACGCCGGACGTGGCCGCGCTCAGCCAGTACACGCTGGCGGTGAAGGGGCTGAAGGACGGCGACTACGAGTTGAAGGTGGGCGGGGTGACGAGCGGCAAGTTCACCGCCAAGCAACTGGCCGACGGCGTCAACCTGACCGAACTGGCCCCGGTGCCGGGCGCGAAGGACGTCAGCCCGATCATCGCCCAGATGCGGGCGGTGCTGAAGGCGGTGGACGACAAGGAGGGGGTCGTCGGCACCTGGCGGAACCTGTCGAAGCAGGCGCACGCCAAAGGCGCCGAGCCGAAGCTGAAGGACGACCTGGCGGCCCTGACGAAGAAGGTGGAAGAGGCCGACGCGAAAATCCGCGACGCAGCCAAGCCCAAGAGCCTGCGCTTCGCGGTCGCGCCGGCGAAGTAGTGTCGGGCGGCCATCGACTGGAGCCGGCCTCTGTGAGGCCGGTCGGAGCCGGGGTTCCAGACCCCGGCTTCAGCGGCCCGGCTCGGCTCGCCGGACTTACCGCTTCGGGTACGGCGGCGGGGACACTGTCTTCGGCAGGTTCTTCTTCAGGTCGGCGAGCATCATCTCGATCGCCCGGCTCAACTGCTGGTCGTCACCGGAGAACTCCTTCGCCGGGTCGTTGTCCACCACCACATCCGGCGTCACGCCCTTGTTCTCCATGACCCACTCCTTGCCTTCCAGGTCGTAGCGCGAGAACTCCGGCTTGCTCAGTGTGCCGCCGTCGAGCAGGGGCAGCGACCCGCGGATGCCGACCACCCCGCCCCAGCTCCGTTTGCCCACCAGTTGCCCCAGTTTGTGCTGGCGGAAGCGGTACGGGAAGATGTCCCCGTCCGACGCCGAGAACTCGTTCAGCAGGCACACCATCGGGCCGACGAACGTGCCGCCCGGATCGACACTCGGCTCGGCGTTGCGGGCGATGCCGACCATCGCCGGCTCCCGCCGTAGCCGCTCGATGATTTGCGGCGACACGTTTCCGCCGGCGTTGCCCCGCACGTCCACGATCAGCGCCTGCTTCTTCAGTTGCGGGTAGTAGTGCTTGGCGAACTCGTTCAGTCCGGTGGCCAGCATGTCCGGCACGTGCAGGTAGCCGACCTTCCCGTCGGTCGCGTCCGACACCTTCTTGATGTTCCCCTCCACCCAGGCGTAGTAGTACAGGTCGCCCTCGTCGGCCGTGGGTGTGACCACCACTCGTTTCGCCCCCTCCGCGGACGGCTTGCCGTTCACCAGCAGCGTGACCGGCTTCCCGAAGGTGTTCACCAGCAGTTCATTGATGTTCTTCACCTCGCTCGTCGGTCGGCCGTTTACCGCCATGATCCAGTCCTTCGCCGACACGTCCACGCCGACCTCGGTGAGCGGGGATCGCCGTTTCGCAATCCAGTTCTCGCCGGGCAGGATGCGGGCCACCTGGAAGAACCCGGTCTTCTCGTCCCGTTTGTACTCCGCGCCGAGCAACCCCTGCTGCAGCTTCCGCACCTCGGGCACTTCCCCCCCGCCGACGTAGGCGTGACCGGCGGCCAGTTCGGAGATCATCTCGCCGATGATGTAGGTCAGGTCGGCCCGGTGCGAGACGTGTTCCACCAGCGGCTCGTACTTCTTCCGCACCGCCACCCAATCGACCCCGTGCAGGTTCGGGTCGTAGAAGAAGTCCCGCATCTGCCGCCAGCACTCGTTGAACATCTGCTTCCATTCGGCCCGGCGGTCGAGCGTCACCTCCAGGCCGGACAGGTTCAGCGGCTCGGTGATGGCCACAGGCCCTTTCGGCAGGTCGATGACGCCATACTTGCCGTCCTTCGCCACCAGCATCTTCTTCCCGTCGGCCGTGATCTCGTACCCGCTCACCGTGCCGAGGGCGGTCTCCTTCTTGGTGTTCAAGTCGAAGGCGAAGAACGAGAACGGCTGCCCCGTCGCCCCCCGCTGGTAGTACAGCGTGCCGCCGGCCGCTTGCAGGCCGCCGTAGTTCGCCGCCGGGCCGGGCAGCACCACCACCCGCTTGCCGATGCCGTCCAGGTCCACCTTCACTTCCGGAGGGCCGTCTTTCTTCTCCTCCTTTTTGTCGTCCTTCTTCGGCTCCGGTTCGTCGTCCAGCTTCGGCCGCAGCGGGTTGGGCGTGGCCTTCGCCAGCGTGACGAAGTAGACGCGGGCCATGTCGCGGTAGATGTGGTTGAACTCGGTGTTGCCATAGGTCGGGCTGAAGTCGCGGGCGGAGATGAAGAACAGGTACTTGCCGTCGCCGCTGAACGTCGGGAAGCTGGCGGTGTACCAGCCGTCGGTCACGGCGGTCGATTTACCGCTTTCGAGTGAGTACAGGTACACCTTGTTCATCACGTCCACTTCCTGCCGGCCGAACGCGACCCACTTCGAGTCCGGCGACCAGGTGGAGTCGCGTGTCTCGAACGCCTTCGCCTGATCCACCAGCGTCACCTTCTTGGTTTCCACGTCCACGAACTGAAGCCGCAGCTTCTTGTCGCCCCACAGGATCTTCTTCGAGTCGGGCGACCAGCGGATCTCGTACTTGTACGTGTCGCCGCCGGTGGTGATCGCCTTGGCCGGGCCGCTGCCGTCGGCCGGGCCGACGTGGATTTCGTCCTCGCCGGTGGCGTCCGACACGAACGCCACGCTCTTGCCGTCCGGCGACCACTTCGGGTTGCGGTCGTGAACGCCGGGCGAGCGGGTCAGGTTGCGGGTGACGCCCTCGCCCGTCGGCACGGTGAACAGTTCCCCCCTCGCGCCGAACAGCACCCGCTTGCCGTCCGGCGACGGCAAGGTGGCGGACACGTCCTTGCTGACGTCGGTCAGCCCGCCGCGGGCGCCCACGCGGTCCTCAGCGATCGTCACCTTCACCTTCTCGGCCTTCCCGCCCTTCACGTCGTAGCGGTGGATGTACCCGCCGTTCTCGAACACGATGCTCTTCTCATCGGCCGACGGGAACTTGATGTCGAACTCAGTGAACTCGGTGTGCCGCTCCACCTTCTTCGTCGCCGGGTCGACCGAGTACAGGTTGAACCGCATCTCCTTGCCGCGATCCGAGAGGAAGTAGACCCGCCCGCCGACGCACATGGGGATGATGTCCTGGGCCGGGTCGTCCGTCAGTTGCTCCGTCTTCTTGGTGGCGAAGTCGTACAGCCACACGTCGTCGCACATGCCCCCGCGGTACCGCTTCCAGGTGCGGAACTCGCGGAAGATGCGGTTGAACGCGAGCTGCTTGCCGTCCGCCGAATAGCTGGCGAACCCGCCCCGCGGCAGCGGCAACTCCTCCGCCAGCCCGCCCTCAACGGGGACGGTGAAGAGTTGGCCGATGAAGTCGTTGAACGACCGCATCCGCGAGCGGAACAGGACGTTCTTGCTGTCGGGCGTCCAGCCCATGACGAGGTTGTTCGGCCCCATGCGGTCGGACACGTCGTCGCGGCCGAGAGTGGCGGTGTACGTCAGCCGCTTCGGTTCGCCGCCTTCGGCCGGCACCACGAACACCTCGGTGTTGCCGTCGTACTGGGCGGTGAACGCCACCGTCTTGCCGTCCGGCGAGAACCGCGGGAACATCTCGAAGCCGGGGTGCGCCGTGAGCCGTCGGGCCGTGCCGCCGGACGTGGGCACTGTGTACAGGTCGCCGGCGTAGGTGAAGACGATCTGGTCGCCGTGGATGGCCGGGAAGCGGAGCAGTCTCGCTTCTTCGGCCGCAGGTGTGGCCGTGGTTCCGGCGAGCAGGGCGCAGAGGGCGAACAGGACGCGACGCATGAGATCCCCCGTGGCAGCGGGTGAGGGTGTGGGGCGAATTGTCGGGGAACGATGGAGAGAGTCAATCGGTACAACAACCCACCACCGCCCGGAGCCGTGCCGCTATGCGAACCCTTGCCGTCCTCCTCTCGGTCGCCCTCATGTCCACCGCTTTCGCCGCCGACCCTCCGATCACCCGCGAGCAGTCGTCGGCGTTCGCCAAGCTCGCCCTCAAGAACCTCGACCAGGAGTTCCCGCACAAGCCGGGCATCGTGTACGCGAAAGCCGACGAGGTGAAGTCGCCGAAGGAAACGCACCCGGCGTTCTTCGGCAGCTTCGACTGGCACTCGTCGGTTCACGGGCACTGGATGCTGGTGAAGCTCCTGAAACTGCACCCCGACTTGCCCGAGGCGAAGAAGATCCGCGAGGTGCTGACGGCGCACTTGACGGCCGAGAACGGCAAGGCGGAAGCGGCCGTATTCGCCCGCAAGGAGGAGAAGTCGTTCGAGCGGCCCTACGGGTGGGCGTGGCTGCTCAAGCTGTCGGCGGAACTGCACACCTGGGACGACCCCGACGCCCGCACCTGGGCGGCCAACCTGAAGCCACTCTCCGACCTGATCGCCACACGGTACGCCGAGTTCTTCCCCAAGCAGACGTACCCCGTCCGCAGCGGCGTGCATTCCAACACCGCCTTCGGGCTGACCTTCGCCCACGACTACGCCAAAGTGGTGAACGACAAAAAGCTTCTTGAAGCGATCACCGAGCGGGCGAAGAGCTACTACGGCAAGGACGAAGACGCCCCCGCCAGGTGGGAGCCGGACGGGGCCGACTTCCTCTCACCGAGTCTGTGTGAAGTGAACCTCATGCGACGGGTGCTGCCGGCGAAGGAGTACCAGGCGTGGCTGACGAAGTACCTGCCCGGCCTGGCGGAGGGCAAGCCGGCGACGCTGTTCACCCCGGCGACCGTGACCGACCGCAGCGACGGCCACCTGGTTCACCTGGACGGGTTGAACCTGAGCCGGGCGTGGTGCATGAAGGGCGTCGCGGGTGCGCTGCCGGCCGACGACCCGCTGAAGAAGGTGCTGCTGGACGCGGCGGCGAAGCACGCCGAGGCGGGGCTGAAACATGTGACCAGCGGCGACTACGCCGGCGAACACTGGCTGGCG
>JANNDF010001206.1:0-2081 GCA_031387445.1 Planctomycetia bacterium | reverse complement strand
ACCGCCTCGACCTGAAAGAGCTCGGCTGGGACGGCGGGAACAAGCTGCTGTTCCAGGAGATCAAAGCGGGTTTCGCGGAAGGCGAGTTCCGCATGAAGCCGTTCGACCTGATCCAGTTGGAATACCCGTACTCGCACCCCGGCACCGACCCTGTCTGCGTGGAAGTCCGCCACCGGGTGGTGGATCTCATGAACACCCACCGCAACAAGGGGGCGAAAGACCCGCTGGCGCAACTGCGGGCGGTGCCATTCGTCCGCGGCGACTGGCTGGCGAAAGCGCTGTGGCAGGACGGGAAGCCGACCCCACTGGCCGACGACCTGGACTCGCTCGGCGAACTGGCCGAAGAACTGGGCAAGACGACCGACGACCGCGCCGGCACCGGGCCGGACTTCGTGCCGTTCGCGGGCGGGGTGAAGGTGACCGACGCCACCGCCCCGCCGGTGTGGGCGTGGTACCAGCCGGCCGTCGCCCCGGCCAACCCGCCGTTCAACTTCACCTTCGCCATCGAAGGCGCGAACCCGCTCCGCAAAGGGGAGAGCTTCAAGCTGACCGGGGACAGCGACAAGCCGGTGGCGGTGACGCTGGTGGAGGTGCAGGCGGACTACGTGGATGTGCTCCTGTTCGGGGACGAAAAGAGCCGCCGGCCGACGCTGGAGGTGGGCAAGAACACCCCCATCGCCCCGAAGGCCGACGGCAAACTCGACCCCACCATCACCGCGGCGAACGGGAGCAAGCCGCTGTTCTACCTGCTGTACGTCAGCCCGCAGGCCAGCCCGCACCGCGAGCCGGTGGTGGTGCGGAGCAAGCACGACAAGTCGCCCGTGTGGCGGGTGCTGCCGAACGAGGTGGACGCCGCCGCCGACCGCTCGCCGCCCGTCCGCCAGGTGGCCCGCATCGAGGTGAAGGTGGTCGATTAACCCCGAGGTGCCCGTGAGCGCAGAGCCGATCATCGACGTGGACGAGCTGGTGAAGCCCATCCCCGGCGACAGCCCCGGCGGGGTGCCCCTGCCGTTCGACGTGCGGAACAACCTGGACGCCTGGCGGAACGAACCCGACCTGGACTTCCAGGACGGCAACGCCCCGCCCCCCCCGCCGGCCGAGTGGGGCAAGGTGATCAACACCGCCACCGACTACCTGTCGAACTCCGGCAAAGATCTGACCGCCGCCGTGCGGCTGGTGGAAGCCGTCACCAAGAAGCACGCCACCGCCGGCCTGCGGGACGGCGTGACGCTGCTGCTGCGGCTGGCCGAGAACGGGTGGGAGCACGTCCACCCGGTGTGCGAGCCGGACGACCAGGAGGCCCGCCTGCACCGGCTGAACTGGCTGAACGACGCCACCAAGGGGGGCAAGTTCCCCCAGACCGTGCTGCGGATGCCGCTGGTGAAGACCACCCGCGGGGACGCCTTCTCGGCCACCGACTGGCTCGACCCGGCCCGCAAGGCGGAGGTGGAAGCGGAGGCCGGGGCGTTCACCGCCGACGGCCTGCGGAAGGCGTTCGCCGACCTGACCGACGTGCAAACCACCCTCCGCCGGCTGGGGGTGGTGCTGGACGAGAAGATGGGGAGCGAGTCGCCGAACCTGTCGGAAGACGCCCAGGACGGGTTGGGAAAGGCGCTGGTGAAGTGCGAGGAGTTCGTCCGCGGGCTGGCCCGCGTGAAGGGGGTGCCGCTTGAGGACCCGGCGGACGCCGACGCGCCGGCCGACGACACCCCGACGCCGGGCGACGGCGGTGAGGGCACGGCGAAGGTCGGCGGCGGGCGGGACCAGTTGTACCGGCAGCTCGCGCAGATCGCCGACGCGCTCAAGCGGATCGAACCGCACAGCCCCATCCCATACCTTCTCGAACGGTGCGTGAAGCTGGGGGCGATGCCGTTCCCGGAGCTGATGCGAGAGGTGATCCGCGAGGCCGGCACGCTGGACGAACTCGACCGCCTGCTCGGGTTGAATCGCGAAGGCGGGGGCGGGTGACGCGGGCCGGGCCGAGGCGTCCAACGCCTGTGCTGACAAAGTCAGGACCGTTGCCCCCGCACCACCTGTTAGCCCGACGCGCGAGCGAGGGGCCAACCGCTTCTACGGACGGC
>JANNDF010001191.1:0-4457 GCA_031387445.1 Planctomycetia bacterium | reverse complement strand
CGGCGGTCACGAAGCGGGTGACGGTGGAGATGGGCAGCGTGTTCGGCTGGGAGCGGTACGCCGGGTTGACTGGTGCGATCGTCGGCATGAAGACGTTCGGCGCCTCGGCCCCGCTGAAAGACTTGCTCAAGCTCTTCGGCTTCACCACTGACGCGGTCTACAAGGCGGCGAAGGCACAACTGGCCGGCGGCACCCACGCCAAGGGCGAGCCGAAGGACAAAACGCCGCAGTGACCTGGTGCCCCCCGGCAGTCATGCCGGGGGTACTCGGCGGCTCAAGCACCCCCGGCATCACTGCCGGGGGTCGCCTGTCCCACCACCAACTCTTTGTACCCATACGTCGGGTCCAGCTCGCGGCGGAACAGTACGCCCGGCAGTTCACCGATCACCACCTCGGCCGTCGTGTACACCTCGCACCCGTCCATCAGGTGTCCGCCGACCACCACGCCGTTCTCATCGGCGGCGCTCAGGTGCAGGTGCCCCCGCGGCGGGTCGACGCAGCCGACCAGGCTGACGATCTCGAAGAAGCCGGTGCGGACGGTGGTTTCGGAGGCGTGGGCGAACCGAAGCGACACCTGCATCAGGCTGCCGACGCAGGTGAGCACCACCGGAGCGACCAGCGCGTGCCGCTCGGCGAACGCGATCAGCTCGCGCTTCAAGTCCTGGCCGGGGCGAAGGCGGAAGGCGAACGTGCGCACGGGTTTCTCCGGTATCGGACGGCCGCATTGTAGTCGCCGCCCTTCCGCCCCGCCGCCGGGCTGCTACCATACCCGGATTCTTCACCTCCCCCCGAAAGCAGGCACGGCATGGGACGGCGGTTCGTCGAACACCTCCGCGACGGTGAGTCGCTGGACGAAATCTACCTGGTCACCGACAAGCAACTGCGGGTGAATCGGAACGGCATCCCGTTCATCCAGATGGAACTGCGGGACCGCACCGGGGCCATCCCCGCCCGCCTGTTCAACGCCGGCGAGCCGATCTTCCGCACGTTCGACAACGGCGACTACGTGCAGTGCGAAGGCAAGTCGCAACTGTACCAGGGCGGGATGCAGGTGGTGCTCGACCGGGTCGAGAAGGTGGACCCGCACAAGGTCATCGCGAGCGACTTCCTGGCACAGTCCGAACAGGAAATCCCCAAACTGTATGAGCGGCTGCGGACACACCTGCTGCGGCTGGGCAGCCCGCACCTGCGGGCGCTGGCCGAGTGCTTCCTGATGGACGACCAGTTCGTGCGGGACTTCACCGCCTGCCCGGCCGGGGTGAAGCTGCACCACGCCTACCTGGGCGGCCTGCTCGAACACACCGTCGTCATGATGGACATCGCCGAGCGGGTGGTGCCCTTCTACCCCGGCGTGGACAAAGACCTGGTGCTGATGGGCCTGTTCCTGCACGACAGCGGCAAGACCCGCGAGCTGAGCTTCAGCAAGGCGTTCGGGTACACCGACGAGGGGCAGTTGATCGGGCACATTCAGATGGGCGTGGAGATGCTGCTGGAGAAGCTGACGCAGGTGCCCGAACTGACCGGCGAGGTGTTCCCCCGCGAACTGACCGTGCGACTCAAGCACCTGATCCTCAGCCACCACGGGACGCACGAGTTCGGCAGCCCCAAGGTGCCGATGACGCCGGAGGCGATGCTGGTGCATTCCATCGACATGATGGACACGCGGATGCACATGATCCTGCGGGAGATCCGCGAGGACCGGCACAGCCCGTCGGCGTGGACGCCGTACAACCACACGCTCGGCCGGCGGCTGTACAAGGGCGGGCCGAACGGCGACCTGTTCGCCGCCGGCGGCGAGACGTACGACTGACGGGCGGTGTTGGCGTTCGGGGCGGACGGGTGCGATAATATCGCGGTGGACTTTCGACACTGGAGCCGTGATGACCCCAACCGCCGCATTACCCGAACTGCCCGCGGACAGTGCCCCACTTACAGAGGGCGTATTGGGGCACCCCCCCCCACTGTCGGATGAAGCCCGCGCTGCAGCCGAGTGGTACGCGAGTGACGAATTCGCCCGCCAACTCCTCGCCGCTTTCGAACAGGCGCGGCTCACCGCCATCGCATCGAACCCGCCGCGTCCGACGAGATGAACCAGGTCGCCCAACTCTGGATCGTGGCCGGTCCGAACGGTGCCGGCAAGACGACGTGCGTTCAGAATTCGCCGTTCAAGGAACTGTTACGTGGCGTCACCTTCCTGAACCCCGACGACGTGACGAAGCAGTTGTTGATCGCCCGCGGGTTCGCCGGGTTTGCCGATGCACCGCCGGGCGTGCTGCTGGAATGTTTCCTGACGGCCGCCAATCAGGTTGAACGGCAGGTGGTCGGGGCCGTCGAGCGGGGAGATGCGGTCGGGGTGGAGACGGTGTTGAGTACCGACAAGTACCGCTCGCTCGGCGAACGGGTGCGGCGACTCGGCGGGTTATTCAACCTCCTCTACGTCACGGTCGCGTCACCGGACATCGCCGTCCGAAGAGTCGCCACTCGCGTCCAAAAAGGCGGGCACGACGTGCCGACTGACAAGGTCACGGAGCGTTATCACCGCTCGCTGGCCAATCTCCCCTGGTTTGCCGCCAACGCGAACTCCTGCCTCGTCATTGACAACTCGAGTGACGACCCAGAAGTACCCGCAGCCATCCGTGCCCGTGTTGCGAACGGCGTCCTCACCCACCTCGACCCCGACAGCCCGCCGCCACTTCTCGCCGCATTGTCCGCCCTCCCTCGCGGATGACTTGTTGGCAATTCTCGCGCCGACACTTGCTGTACTCGCACCACCGGCCGCGGTATCATCATCTCCGTCCCACCCCTGGGGGCGTTGCCCCTCTCCCCTTCCCCTCCTCTCTCTCTGGGGATTCGTCATGGCCTCTCTCTCCCGTCGTGAAATGCTCCGTGACGTCGGCCGCGGCATGTTCGTCGCCGGCCTGGGTGCCGCGCTCACGTCCGACCTCGGCCTCGGCCGACTGCACGCGGACGACGCCACCGACCGCATCACCTTCGGCGACCTCGACCCGCTGGTGGACTTCATCCGCACCACCCCGCCGGACAAGTTCCTGGCGGCGGCGGTGAAGAAGCTGGCCGACGGCACCGACCTGAAGAAACTGACCGCGGCGGCAGCCCTGGCGAACGCGCGGGCGTTCGGCGGGGAAGATTACGTCGGCTTCCACACGCTCATGGCCCTCGCCCCGGCGTACCACATCGCGGCCGAAGAGACCGACGCCAAGCTCCGCCCGCTGGCCGTGCTGAAGGTGCTGTTCCGCAACGCCAACCGCTTCAAGGAGACCGACGCGGCCAGCAAGGACACGCTCAAACCGATCGCCCCGTTCAAAGGCGAACCGGCCACCGGAACGCAACTCCGCGACGCCGTGCGGAAGACCGATGCCGCCGCCGCCGAGCGCGCCTTCGCCAGCGTGTGCGGGGGGAAACCGGCCGACGCCGTCAACCCGCTCATGGAGATGGTGGACGACGCGACCGACGTTCACCGCGTGGTGCTGGTGTCGCGGTCGTGGGACCTGCTCGACTTCGTCGGGGCGGCGCACACGCACACCCTGCTGCGGCAGTCGGTGCGGTTCTGCCTGAAGAGCGAGGCGTACCCCAACCAGGTGAAGTATTCGCAGCACGTGCGGGAGACGCTGCCGAAGGTGCTCGACCAGCACAAGCTGGCCGGCAAGACGCTGGGCGGCAAGGCGGCCGACGACGCCTGGGTGGGCAAGCTGTGCGACGCCATCTTCAACAGCAGTCCGGCGGACGCGGCGGGCGCGGCGGCGGAAGCGCTGGCGGCCGGGTACAACCCCGACACCATCGGCGAAGCGATCACCCTGGCGGCCAACCAACTGGCCCTCCGCGACGACGGCCGCCCGAAGGGGCAGACCGCGGCGAACAAGGGGGTGGGCAGTTGCCACGGCGACAGCATCGGCGTTCACGCCTGCGACTCGGCCAACGCCTGGCGGAACATCGCCCGCATCGGCGACAGCCGCACCACCGCCAGCAGCCTGATTCTGGGGGCGTATCATGTGGCGAGCGACCGCACGACCCGCGGCGGGGAGTTCACCAAGTGGCAGCCGTACCCGCGGGGTGAGCACACCGAGAAGGTGAAGGACGTGCCGGCCGACAAGCTGCTGAGCGAACTGGAATCCGCGATCAAGGCGAACGACCAGGGCCGCGCGGCGGCGCTCACCGCCCGCCTGGGCGAAGGTGCCAAGCCCGAACCCGCGGCCGTGTTCGGTGTCCTGCGGAAGTACGCGGTGAGCGAGGACGGCGCCCTGCACGCCGAGAAGTTCTACCGCACGACGGTGGAGGAGTTCGCCACCGCCCGCGCCGCCTACCGCTGGCGGTACCTGACCGCCCTGGCCCGCGTGACCGCCAGCGCCCACGGTGCCCCCGCCCCCGGCGTCGCGGATGCGCGGAAGTTGCTGGTGGGGTGAACCACCCGGCGAGCGGCGGCGTCGGTGGTGGGGAATGGC
>JANNDF010001126.1:0-2067 GCA_031387445.1 Planctomycetia bacterium | reverse complement strand
AGTGCCGCCCGGCAGGCGGCACCTACTCTCCGGTCGCCGGCGGGCGGCCCCGCTTCGGCTGCGGGCGGCGGCGGTGGAGTGTCCTGGCGAACGCCATCAGTTGAGTCAAGCCGTCACCGTAGGTGGTGTACCGCAACCGCTCGCGGATGCCCTGCGTCAGCCCACGGCCGCCGACCGCCACTGCCACCTGCCTCTCCTCCGCGTAATCCGACAGTTCGTTGAACTCGCCCACGAACCGATCCGCGTCTTGCAAGTGAGTGACGGACACCCACACCAGCGCCGGCCGTAGGTCGTCGATGGCGGATCGGAAGGCGGAGGTGGGCGTGTGCGGGCCGAGGTTGACGGCGTCCCACCCGGCGTCGAGCAGGGTCAGTTTGGCGAGCAGGCTTGGCAGGCCCGCGTGGTCGTGTTCGGGCGCCCCGCCGACGGCCACCGGCCGACCCCCCTCGGCGTTCACCCGCAGGTGCGCCCGCAACTCGTACATCACGCCCATCACCGCCTGCGAGATGCGGTGTTCCTTCGCCACCGTCAGCCGCCCCGCTTCCCACTCGTGCCCGACGTGCAGCATGGTGGGCGAGATCACGCGGTCGGCGATGGTCTCGACACTTATCCCGCCCTGGTACGCCCCGAGGACGAGCGTCCGCATCATCTCCGCGTCGTCGCGCTCGACCGCGGCCAGGAACTGTTGCTGGGTGTCGGACGGGTCGGCCACCTGTGTGGCGGTCTTGGGCAGCAACTTGGTCAGGTCGGCCTGCGGCAGGTTGCCGTCGCGGACGAGCCGGAGCACATCGTTCATCAGCAGTTTGCGGTGGCCGCCGGCCGTGCGGTGGGCCGGCAGCACGCGGTCATCCACCCACCGCTTCACGGTGGTCACGCTCACCCCGAGTGCCTGGGCGACCTGAGCAGTACTGACGTATTTCCGCTCGGTCAACCCGTCGGCATCATGTGGTTTTTGCTCCATATCGCTTCAAGCCGAACGTGTGAGGCCCACCGCCTCCGGACAGGATCCGCACGCTTACGATAGACCGCCGAGCGAACACGGCACCAGTTCTGCGTGGGATTCCACCCGGTGAATCCTGAAAGGTCCGGAACGACAGGAAGTATTTCGCCAATAAGCTGGCCGATTCGATTGAAACGTCCATTTCGGACGATATTCAGCTCGCAACACTGACTTCACTCGGCTACACTGTCAATCAGTTGCGATCAATGTGGTCGTTTTAGGCTTTTTCTCGAAACCCGGCAGCCCGAGGAACGGTCATGAGCATCTCGCACGAGCCTGAGACGACACGCACCGCCCGAGCGGGCACGCTGCCGAGTTACCTACGGCACCCGTCGTTCGCCGAGCGGTCGGCCCGGCACGAGTTCGACCCGACCCCGCTGACCGACGACCCGATCGATTACGACGCCGGGTTCATGCCGGATGACGTGACGCGAGACCACGCCCGGCGGATGCACTACGCCGCCCACCGCATGCACCACGCCCGCACCTCGGCCGAACGCACCCGCTGGACGACCGCCTATCACACCCTCCGCGACCGCATCGTGCTGGGCAACCGCAAGCTCATCTACCGGGCCGTCCGCCGTCGCATGGCTGCCAGCAACCGAGCCGACGACTTGATCGGCGACTGCCACATCGTGCTCATTCAAGCCGTCGCCGCGTTCAACCCGTGGCTCGGCATCCGGTTCAGCACCTACGCCTTCACCTGCTTGATCCGGGCATTGTCGCGTCAGTCTCAACGGGCAGGAACCGACTGGCTGACCCGGTCGATGCCGCTCGACGCCCTGCCGGACGGCGAACCGTGGCAACGGGTGCCGGCTGATCCCGCCGGGGCCAGCCAGATCCCCATCGAAGACTACCTGCGTGACGACCACCCGCTGCTCTCGGAGCGTGAGAAACTGATCCTCGCCCACCGTTACACCCTCCACGACGACCCGGCCGAGCAGACCTTGGAGAAGGTGGGCAAGGCGCTCGGCCTGTCGAAGGAGCGGGTGAGGCAGGTCCAGGCGTCGGCGCTGGACAAACTCCGACGGGCGCTGAATCCGACCGGGATCGAGTGACGAAACACA
>JANNDF010001121.1:0-22436 GCA_031387445.1 Planctomycetia bacterium | reverse complement strand
CGGCGGTCGCGGGAAGCCAGACGGCGACGACGGTCCACGGGGCGGGCGGGGCGGCCCGCCCGAAGGCGAACCGCACAAGCCCGGAAATGCACTGGTGACGGAGATGGTGGCGGCGCTGAAACCGGATCAACAAGCGGCGTGGAAGCAGCTTGTGGGTGAGCCGTTCAACTTCCGGCCGCAAGGCGCGGGCTGGCCTGGCGGCCCTGGAGGGCAGGGCGTGGGCGGACCCGGCGGCGGCGGACCCGGTGGACCCGGCGGCACACGACCCGGAGGAGGACGCTGATGACCCCGACCGCTCTCGTATTCGCGTTCGCCGTACTCGCCACCCCGCAACCGGCGGCCGTGCGGGAGGTGCCGCCGACATCGGCCAACGTGCGGGTCGGTATCGAGAAGGCGTTACCCGTCTTGTGGAATGGGGTCGAGGGGCACTCGGCCAAGAAGGCCTGCTTCACCTGCCACAACCACGCCGTTCCCCTGCTGGCCGTCACCACCGCCGACCGCCACGGGTTCCCCGCCGACCCGAAGAAACTGGCCGAGCAGACGGCATTCATCTCCGAACACTTCGACGGCATGAAAGACCGCCTGGAAAAGGGCACTGGGCCCGGACCTGGGCCAGTCGGCGGTGGGGTGGACAACACCGGGTACGCACTCTTCGCCCTCGCCCAACTCGGGGTGAAACCGAACGCCACGACCACGGCCGTCGCCCGCTACACCCTCGGCACGGACGGCGGCGCGCACTGGCCGTCCCGCGGCAACCGCCCGCCGAGCGAGGCGAGCGGCATCACCACCACCGCGCTGGCCGTGTGTGGCCTGTCGGCGTACCCGCCCGACGGCGGCACCGCCGCGACGGCCAAGCGGGTGAAGGCGGCCCGCGAGTGGCTGTTCCAAGCGAAGCCGGCTGACACCGAAGACCGCGTGTTCCGGCTGCTCGGCCTGCACGCCAGCGGGGCGACGGCGGACGACATCGTCACGGCCGCGAAAGACTTGTTGACCACTCAGGAGAAAGACGGCGGATGGGCGCAGACCGAGCGCCGGTTCAGCGACGCCTACGCCACCGGGTCGGCACTCTACGCGCTACACACCGCCGGCGGGCTGAAGGCGACCGACCCGGCGTACACCCGCGGGCTGGCCTTCCTCCTCGGCACCCAACTGGCCGACGGCACCTGGCACGTCCGCACCCGCAGCCGCCCGGTGCAAACGTACTTCGAGAGCGGTTTCCCTCACGGCAAGGATCAGTTCCTCTCGTGCGCCGCGACCGGCTGGGCGACGACGGCACTCGCGCTGGCGTGTGCGAAGTAGCCGCGAGCCGCAGGCGAGCACGTCAGTGAGTGGACGCGCTCGCCTCCGGCTCGCGGCTATCAAGCAGACTCACTTTCCCACGGCGGTTTTCGCCCGCTCCGGGTACTCAGTCAGTAGACCCCTTCCCGGAGAACCGACCGATGACCCGCCTGCGAAAACTGCTCGCCGTCGCCCTCGCCCTGAGTGGCACCGTCGCCCTCGCCCAACCCCCGGCGCAGCCGCCGACCAAGCCGGCCCAACCGCCAAAGGAAGGCGAGAAGCAGCCGGAACGCCCCGTCCGCGGCCCCGGCGGGCCGGGAGGACCTGGCGGCGAAGGCGGTCGTGGCCAGGGCCGCGGCGGGTTCACCCCGCCCAAGCCGGGCACCGTGCTCCCCCCGAACCTGATCGAACAACTGAAGCTGACCGACGACCAGAAGAAGAAACTGGAAGAGCTGCAGAAGGACGTGGACAAGCAACTGGAGAAGCTGCTCACCGACGACCAGAAGAAGGCGATGAAGGAGATCGGCGAGCGCGGGCCGGGCGGCCCCGGTGGGCCGGGCGGGCCAGGTGGTCGCGGCCCCGGTGGGCCGGGCGGCGCTCCGGGTGGGCCGGGCGGTGGTGGCCGGCCGGGTGGCGATCGCTAACCCGACACGGCGAACGCACATCACCCCGCCCGGCCGACTCGCTCGGCCGAGCGGGGGGTGCTTCATTACCGCAGCTACTTGGCCCCCTTCACGATCTCGGCCAGCTTGGCCTTCATGGCCGTCACGCGGTCGGCGTGGTCGGCTGCCACGTTCTTCGTTTCGCCCACGTCAGTCGCCAGATCAAACAGTGCAGGTTGCGGCTGACCGCCGTTCGGGTGAAGTTTCCAGGTGCCGTGGCGGAAGCCGAACGGCGCCCCGCCGTTCGACTGCTCGACGAGGAACTCGCGGCCCGTCTTGTTCGTCCCGAGCAGTGCGTCCAGGTGGTTCTCGCTGTCGGGGGCGTCACCCTCTTTCACCTTCTGGCCGGCGAGCGCGGCGAAGCCGGCGAACAGGTCGATCTGGCTCACGAGCGCGTCCGACGTGCCCGCCTTCACCTTCGCCGGCCAGCGGACGACGAAGGGCACCCGCGTACCCCCCTCGAACACCGTGCCCTTCGTGCCGCGGAGCGGGCCGTTCGGCTTGTGCCCGTTGGTGCCGTCCGGGTCGCCCAGGCCGTGCACCTTGTCCGGGCCGTTCTCGTCGTTCACCCCGCCGTTGTCGCTGGTGAGCAGCACCAGCGTGTTCCTGGTCAGCCCGTCCTTCTCCAACTGATCGAGCACCTGCCCGACCGTCCAGTCGAACTCGGCAATGCAATCCCCGCGGACGCCGCACTCGCTCTTCCCCTTGAACTTCGGGTTCGGGGCACGCGGCACGTGGATGTTGTGCGTGGACACGAACAGGAAGAACCGCTTCTCCTTGTTCTTCTGGATGAACTCGCAGCTCTTCTTGGCGATGACGGCCGCCATCTCCTCGTCCTTCCACAACGCCGCCGTGCCCCCGGTCTGCCCGCCGATCCGCGGGATGCCGTCCACGAACGACTCCTTGTCGCCACGCTTCACGGCGTAGTCCAGCTTGATCGGGTCTTTCGGGTCGAGGCCGACGACGCGGTCGTTCTCCACCCACACGCACGGCACGCGGTCGCCGGTGGCGGGCAGGATCCAGGCGTAGTCGAACCCCACCTCCTTCGGGCCGGGGGTGATCGCCTCGTTGTAATTGGTGGGGGTGGTGCCCAGGCCGAGGTGCCACTTCCCCACCACCCCGGTGCGGTACCCGCCGGCTTGCAACGTGGACGGCAGCGTCGACCGCTTCGGGTCGATGAGCAGCCCTTGCACACCCGTGGCGATGCCCGTGCCCTTCTTGCGGAAGGCGTACTCGCCGGTCAGGAGCGAGTACCGCGACGGCGTACACACGCTGGCGACGCTGTGCCCGTCGGTGAACCGCAGGCCGTCGGCGGCCAGTTTGTCGCAGTGCGGCGTCTTCACCTTGGTCGCGCCGTAGCACCCCAGGTCGCCGTACCCGATGTCGTCGGCGTAAATGAGGACGATGTTCGGCGGGTCGGCGGCGACCGCCGGAAGCGCGACCAACACGAGCGCCGCGGCGAGTGCGAACCGGGTCATAGAGAGGCTCCGAAAGGTCACTTCACCGGGCCGTCGCCACCCCACAACGGGGCGACGTTCGACTTGTCCCAGGCGTCCCACACGGCCTGCAACTCTTTCACCTTGTCCGGGTGCTTGGCCGACAGGTCGGTCGCCTCACCGACGTCGTCCGTCAGGTTGTAGAGCATCGCTTGAGACGCGCCCGTCCTCCCGTCCGCGGTCAGGTCGTACCGCACCAGCTTCCAGTCCCCCTTGCGGACGGCCATCTGCTTGCCGAACCGCCAGAAGAGTGCGTCGTGCGGCTGACCCTTCTCCTTGCCGCTCAGGTACGGCAACAGGTCCACCCCTTCCAGTTTCCACTCGGCCTTTGGCGCGACCCCGGCGGCGGCCAGCGCGGTCGCGTGCAGGTCGAGCTGAATGACCGGGCGGTCGTCGGTGGTCCCCGGCTGCACCTTTCCCGGCCATGAGATGACGAACGGCACGCGGATGCCACCTTCCAGCGTCGTCCGTTTCGAGCCGCGGAGGGGGGTGTTGACCGAGGCGTTGATCGACGTGCCCTGCATGGTCGGTCCGCCGTTGTCGCTGAAGAAGGCCACCAGCGTGTTCTCGCTCAACTTCTCGTCGGCCAACTTCTTCGTCACCGTGCCGATGGCGTCGTCCATCGCGCTCATCATGGCCGCGTAAGTCCGCCGCTTCTCGTCCTTCACCCCCTCGAATTTCTTCAACCGCGGGTCGTCCGCCTGCATCGGCGTGTGGACGGCGTTGAAGGCCAGGTACAGGAAGAACGGTTTGCTTTTGTTCGTGTTGATGAACGCCACCGCCTCGCGGCCGAGGGCGTCGGTCAGGTACGCCTTTTCGTTCGCCGGCTCGCTGCCCCGCAGGATGCCGTCCGGCTTGAAGTAGTCGTGCGCCCCGCCGAGGAAGCCGAAGAATTCGTCGAACCCCCGCTTCTGGGGGTGCCGCTCGGCGTTCCCCAAATGCCACTTTCCCACGAGTGCGGTGCGATAGCCGCCCGCCTTCAACCGGTCGGCGAGCGTGGACTCGGTGAGAGGCAGACCCTGTTTCGGGCCGGCGGCCGGGTTGAACTCGTGCCCGAAGCGGGTCTGGTATCGGCCGGTGAGCAGGCCGGCGCGGGTGGGCGAGCAGTAAGGGCCGGACACATACCCGTTCGTGAACTTCACCCCGGACTTGGCCAGTGCGTCCAGGTGCGGGGTGGGGATGTCCTTGCACCCGTGGAAGCCGACGTCCGCGTACCCCATGTCGTCGCCGACGATGACGACGACGTTCGGCTTCCCGGCCGGCTCCGCGGCGGGGGCGGCGGTCAACAGACCAAGGGTCGCCAGGAGCGGCAGAACGGTTCGCATGGGGATTGCCCGCCGGGTAACGTGTCTGCGAGTCAAAGTACCCTCTCGACAGGGCCGCAGGCAAACGAAAAGCGAACGGCCGAGTGTACCCCACTCTTCCGATGGGAGCACACCCGGCCGTTTCGTGAACCGCGTCTCGCCTACGCCTTGTCCACCTGCCAGTATTCCAACTCGATGTCGGTGTGCCGACCGAGAACCATCACCTTCACCGTCACCTTCGGCGTCTCGCCCGTATCCTTCGGCAGGTCGATCTTCATCACCTCGCCCTCGAAGTTGGCGAACGCCCCCTCGCGGATCCGCACCTTGTCTCCCTTCTCGAATTCCAGTTTGATCTTCACCTTCCCCGGTTCGGCCTTCCCGCCCTTCGGCCGGTCGGTGTTGTCGAGCAGGCCGTACAGCATCGACTGCACGTCCCGCTCGGACATCGGCGCCGGCTCCTTGCCCGGTCCGGTCGAGCCGACGAAGTCGCCCACGCCGGACGTGTCGCGGAAGAGGGCTTGCAGGTCGGGTGTCCACTCCACCTCGGCCATCAGGTAGCCGGGGAACTTCTTCTTCTCCTTCACCACCCGCTTCTCCTTCGTCACCTTCTGCCCGTTCTTCGTCTCCGTCACCTTCTTCACCTCGGTGATCCGCTCGACCGGGATGACGATCTGCCCGAAGAACTGCTCCAGCCCTTCGATCTTCACCATCCGCTCGATGGCCGCCTTGATCGACTCCTCCCGCCCGCTGGCCACCTTCACTACGTACCACTTCCTCTTGCTCGGCTCGACCGGCGGCGTGTCGGCGGCCGGCGCCACATCGGCCGGGGTGTCAGTGACGGTGATCTCGGCGTCGGGTTCGGCGGACGGGCCCGGAGACTCGGTGTCGTCAGCCGGCGAGACCACAGCGGTCGGTTCGGGCGTCGGTTCGTCGCTCATGGTGGCGGACTCTTACGGGTGTGATTCCGGGTGAACCGGCGGCGTGAGCCGCCAGGGTTCCGTTCACCCGTGCGGCTCACGCCGCCGGTTCACCGAGCGGTGTGCGGCGTCCGTTACCACGGCAGTTTGCCGCCGGCCGCGGCGGCGTCGGCAGCGGTCTTCGCCTTCGAGGGCAGCACGCCGACGAACTCCAGGCTGAGCAACCAGGCCCAGAAGGTGTCGATGAGGAACAGGAACACGGTGAGCAGCAGGAGGAAGACGAGCACCACCAGGGTGTCTTTGATCAACTGCTTCTTCGACGTCCACGACACCTTGTTCATCTCGGCTTCGGTGGCGATGAGGAAGTCGCCGAAGACGGGCACGTTCACCCCCCGCCACGCCACCCACACGGTCAGGAGGACAATGAGGAACGGAATGGTCAGGTCGGCCACCGGCACGAGCGGGATGATTTTCCCCTCGAAAAAGGGCACCGCGTAATTGAGCGGCGGAAAGTCGCCGTCGCTGACGGCCGACTGAACGGCCGACGTCGCGGTGGCAGACCCCTTCACGCTGAACGGTTTCGCCAGCCCCAGTGAGATGGCGCCAGTGACGCCCAGAAGCAGGACGCCGATCATGGTGAACCGGCGGACGTGCTTGCCCTGACTCCGCTTGTGGCTGTGGAAGCTGGCCCACCCCTGTTCGTCGAGCGTGCGGCACCAGCCGATGCCCGTTTGGGAGGTGAGCAGCCGAAACACGCCGAACCCGGCGCCGGCGAGAGTCACTCCGGCCAGGATCGTGCCAATGAATCCGTCCTTGAAGTTGGCGGCGAAGGCGGCGGCGACGAACGCGGCGGCGACCAGGATGGAAACGGTGAGGATGATCCCGCCGCTCACACCGGGGGCCGGGTTGCGGCCGGCCAGGAAACCCCCGACGACAGTCGCCGCCCCCACGACCACCAAGTACACGGCGATGCGGGCGACTTCCAGGTAAGGCATCGACGCGGGTACGGCGGCGGCCGCGAACCCGGCGCCGACGATCCCCGCCAAGATGACGAGCGCGCCGAGCAGCGATCCGATGAGCAAAGACGAGGCCGACCCGGAGGCGGTCTGGACGGGAGGGGCGGGTTCAGCGGCGGCGGTGGACATGCTCGGTGAGTCCTTGGTCCTTTGTCCTGAGTCCGGCGGTCTGCTGCCGAGGGCGATGCGAGGAACCCGGCACCGAAAACACCAAGACGGCCGGATCGGGCCGACCGTCTAACCGGCCGGCGGGTGCCAACCGGGTGGGGTGTGTTGTGATCGGCGAGCAGGTGCGTCAGGAATCGAACCTGAAACCTGCGGTTTTGGAGACCGCTGCTCTACCAGTTGAGCTACGCACCTGTGAGCAGTGGCCAATTCCCAGTGGCCGGTGGTCAGAGAAAACAAAGACAGCAGAAAGCCATGTTCTCGCCGCGTCTTTCTCTGGTCACTGGCCACCGGACACTGGCCACCGAATCGTCACTTCTTCTTCCCGGCTTCCACGTTGTCGGCGAGGATTTTGGTCACCACGCCCGAGCCGACGGTGCGACCGCCCTCGCGGATGGCGAACCGCAGGCCTTCGTCCATGGCCACGGGCATCCCTTCCATCAGGTTGACCGTCACGTTCACGTTGTCGCCGGGCATGCACATCTCGACGCCGGCCGGCAGGGTGATCGACCCGGTCACGTCGGTGGTGCGGAAGTAGAACTGCGGCTTGTACCCGCTGAAGAACGGGGTGTGCCGCCCGCCTTCATCCTTGCTCAGCACGTAAATGCTGGCCTCGAAGTTGTTGTGCGGGGTGATGCTCCCCGGCTTGGCGATCACCTGCCCGCGCTCGATGCCGGTGCGGTCGATGCCCCGCAGGAGCGCGCCCACGTTGTCGCCGGCGATGGCACTTTCCAGCGTCTTCTGGAACATTTCCAGGCCGGTGATGGTGGTCTCGATCTTGTCCTTGCGGAGGCCGAGGATCTCCACCTTGTCGCCCACCTTGGCGGTACCCCGCTCGACGCGGCCGGTGGCCACGGTGCCGCGGCCCTCGATGCTGAAGACGTCTTCAACCGACATCAGGAACGGCTTGTCCTCGGCCCGCTCGGGCACCGGGATGAAGCTGTCGAGGGCGGCGATCAGTTCGTCAATGCTCTTCGACCCCGGGCCGTCGTTGTTGCTGGGGTTCTCGAGCGCGTCCTTCGACTGCCCGCGGATGATCGGGGTGGTGTCGCCGGGGAACTCGTACTTGCTCAGCAGTTCGCGGATTTCCAACACGACCAGTTCGAGCAGTTCCGGGTCGTCCACCGTGTCGCACTTGTTCATGTAGACGACGATGTGCGGCACGCCCACCTGCCGGGCGAGGAGCACGTGCTCGCGGGTCTGCGGCATCGGGCCGTCGTTGGCGGCCACCACCAGGATCGCCCCGTCCATCTGGGCGGCACCGGTGATCATGTTCTTGATGAAGTCGGCGTGGCCGGGGCAGTCGATGTGCGCGTAGTGCCGTTCGGGCGACTCGTACTCGACGTGCGAGACGGCGATGGTCACCGTCTTGTTCTGGTCGCGGACGGTGCCGCCCTTGGTGATCTCGGCGTAGCTCTTGACGGCGGTGTTGAACTTGAACCCCTGACGGGCGACGATCGCCGCGGTCAGGGTGCTCTTGCCGTGGTCGATGTGACCGATCGTGCCGACGTTCAGGTGCGGCTTGGTCCGTTTGAATTCGCCCTTAGCCATCGTACTCTCCGCTGTCTCCAGGATGTGGAGGAGGGGGTGAGGGGTGTTACTCGGTTCTGGTGCCTGTCGACCGCCTGTCCTACGCCTCCGGGCCATCCCGGACGCACCGCAAAGCTGCTGGTGGGGCTTGAACCCACGACCTCCTCATTACCAATGAGGTGCTCTACCACTGAGCTACAGCAGCGGGGTACCCGCGACCACCGCTCGCGCCGCAACCACCGACCCATCCTTGATAGGCGGCATCCGAGCATCCGACCAGAGCGGGCGATGGGATTTGAACCCACGACATTCTGCTTGGAAGGCAGAAGCTCTACCGCTGAGCTACACCCGCTTGGGGGATTGCCGAGTGCGGACTGAGGATTGCCGATTGCGGCCGTCCCATTTCGGCTCGTGCCCGGCGCTGGCCGCAATCAATCCGCAATCGAAAATCTTCGACCCGCAATCGTCATTGGGTAGAGAGGGATTCGAACCCCCGTATCCCGAAGGAGGCAGATTTACAGTCTGCTGCGATTGACCACTCCGCCATCTACCCGGTTGTCGTCGTCGCCCGCAGTCACTCCCCCACCAGAGCCAGCGGTGGGACTCGAACCCACGACCGACGGTTTACAAAACCGTAGCTCTACCAACTGAGCTACGCTGGCGGGTTGTCCCGCATGGGAAAGTAAACATTAGGCGCGGCCGCCACCCCCTTCAAGGCGAAATTCCCGTTCCTGTGTTCTGCCCGCCCCGCGAGAGGCTGTCTGGAATCCGCTCGCGGGGCGGGCAGAATACCTCACAGACACTCCCCTCCGCCGTCGGGTTCGTCCGCCCATATCTTACCTCGATCCACCCAGGCGCGTACCATGCCCCTCGCCATCAAGCGCGTCGCCCAACTGAAGACCGCCGGCGACTTGCGGGCACACCTCCACGCGGTCGGCGCCGACCTGCCGTTCGCCGAACACCTCACCCCGAACGGCCCACTCGCCCAACCCGTCACGCTGAACGGCCGCACCATCGGCAACCGCTTTTGCATCCTGCCCATGGAAGGGTGGGATGCGAACACGGACGGCACGCCGAGCGAGTTGACCTCCCGCCGCTGGCGGAACTTCGGCCGTAGCGGGGCGAAGCTCATTTGGGGCGGTGAGGCCGCCGCCGTGCGATCAGACGGCCGGGCGAACCCGAACCAGTTGGTCATCTCCGCAGCCACCGCCCGCGCACTCGCCGACCTGCGACACACCCTTGTCAGTGAGCACGCGGCGGCGTTCGGCCGCACCGACGACCTGCTCGTCGGCCTGCAACTCACCCACTCGGGGCGGTTCGCCCGGCCGAACGACAAGAAAATGATGGCGCCGATGACCCTGTACCGGCACCCGGTACTGGATCGCAAGTTCGGCCTGACCGCCGATCACCCCGTGATGACTGACAACGAGGTGTCACAACTGGTCGCGGACTTCGTGACGGCCGCCAAGATTGCCGCCGACGCCGGGTACGACTTCGTGGACGTGAAGCACTGCCACGGCTACCTGGGGCACGAGTTCCTGAGCGCGGTGGACCGACCGGGCAAGTACGGCGGCAGTTTCGAGAACCGCACCCGGTTCCTGACCGAGATCGTGAGCGGCATTCGGACGGTGGCACCGAAGCTTGAAATCGGCGTGCGGCTGAGTGCCATCGACTTCGTGCCATTCAGACCAGGGCCCGACGGTACGGGCGAGCCGGAAATCTGGGGGGCCGGGCCGTATCGGTACGCCTTCGGTGGCGACGGCACGGGCGTCGGCATCGACCTGACGGAACCGATTCGGTTCGTCAAGTTGCTGGAATCGCTCGGCGTGAAGCTCGTGTGCACCACCGCCGGCAGCCCTTACTATGTGCCGCACATTCAGCGTCCGGCGGTGTTCCCACCGTCGGACGGCTACCAGTCGCCGGAGGAGCCGTTCGTCGGCGTGGCCCGGCAGATCGACGTGACGGCGAAGTTGAAGGGGGCGGCGCCGGGGCTGCTGTTCGTCGGCTCGGGGTACACGTACTTGCAGGAGTGGCTGCCGCGTGTCGGACAGGCGACAGTGGCGCAAGGCATGACCGACTTCATCGGCCTCGGCCGGCTGGTGCTCAGTTACCCGGAGTTGCCGGCCGATCTGATCGCCGGGCGGGAGTTGCAGTTCAAGAAGTTGTGTCGCACGTTCAGCGACTGCACGACAGCTCCGCGGAACGGCCTCGTGAGCGGTTGCTACCCGCTCGACCCGTTCTACAAGGCCCGCCCGGAGGCGAAAGAGTTGGCCCAGATCAAGAAGGGTGGGTAATAAACAACCCCGTTGCAGACGTCGCTGCAACGGGGTTCGCGCACTTCGAATTATCGAGGCGGGTTAGTACCCGCCGCCACGCTTGCCGCCACCACCACCGTACCCGCCGCCACCACCGCCGCCGCCGCCGTACCCGCCGCGGCCGCCACCACCGCCGCCGCCGTACCCACCACCACCGCCGCCGCCGCCCCGCGACTCACGCGGCTTGGCCTCGTTCACCGTCAGGTTACGGCCTTGAAACTCGCTCATGTTGGTGCCCTGGATGGCCTCCTGGGCGCCGCTGGCCATCTCGACGAACGCGAACCCGCGGCTGCGACCGGTATCCCGGTCCATCACCACTTGCGCGCTCACCACTTGTCCGAACCGGCCGAACAGTTCCATCAGGTCCTGGTCGGTGGTACCGAAGGCCAGGTTGCCGACGTACAGTTTCGTGCTCACGAATCACCTTTAGCGGCCGCGATTCGACCGCGTGCGGAGTGTCACCCGCCGACCGATGCCAGGGGTGAGACGACGAAATCCCGACACGGGTCGATACCCGTGCGAGAGGCTTCGCGGTCCTGGTCGAGCGGTTCGGTCGCGGTCTCGGAGGTGAACTCGGAGGCGGCAGACAGGATCGGTCGGGTCGGAGGTGAAGGCTTCGTCCGTCGCGGCGGGGGTCTCGGTCCCCACCGTGCGAATACCTTACACGGCTACAACCAGCAATACTACCCGAAAGGGAAAATTCCGTCCGAATCCCGCTCATCCCGCGTGGGGTGGCTGGCTTCGCAATTGCATGAAAACGAAAAATCCCCGCCACGGCGACAGCAGAGGCGGGGATTGTGCCCTTCTAACTTGTGTTGCGCGACGGTCGTTGAGTGTTCCACCACCGCCAGTTGGCCACCTTCACCGTCAGGATGCGGCCCTGAAACTCGCTCGCGTTGGTGGCCTGAATGGCCTCTTCGCCGCCGCTGGCCATCAGCAGGAACGCAGACCCGCGACTGCGGCCGGTGGCTCGGTCGATGACCACTTCCGCACTCACCACTCAGCCGAACCGCCCGAACAGTTTCATCAGGTCCTGCTCGGTCGTCCCGAACGACAGGTTGCCGACAGAGAGCGGCAGCTTCACGAGTCGTCTTCCCCAAAGGGTCACAGACTCGAGCGTCGTCACGACCCGCTGCTGGCCGCCTTCGCCTTGGCGATGGCCCGCTTCTTGCCGGACTGCTTGCGGCGGCGGGCGTCGCACGGCTTCTCGTAGTACTCGTGCGCTCGCAACTCCCGCTTCACCCCACTCCGCTCAAGTAACTTCTTGAACCGTCGCAGCGCGGCGGCAATGTGTTCTTGCTGGTGAAGTCGCATCCGAATGCTCATTCGTTCTCCCGTGTGCCCCCGCCGGACAGCGGGGGGATGGTTGATTATCGAGTGACCGACGCCGAATCAAGTGGGCTGGGCGACGAGCGGCGACGGCCGCGTGACGCGGGGCTGGGCTGCGGTGACCGCCAGCCGCCGGCCACTCACCGCTTTCCCGTTCACCGCCCGCATCGCCACGTCCCCCCCGCTCGTCATTTCGACGAGTGCGAACCCGCGGCTGCGGCCGGTGTTGCGGTCCACGGACACGCTCGCCGACGCCACCTCCCCGTGCGGGGTGAACAACTCCAGCAGGTCGGCGTCGGTGGTGGTGAGCGACAGGTTGCCGACGAACAAGGTGGCCATAACGAGTCGCCCTCAGACCCGATGGCGGGTCGCGGGTCGATGCTGGACCCGGCCGGCGAAAAGCCGACAGCGGGCAGACGATCGAACCCGGCGGGGCGGCCCGCGATTTGCGGCAACACCGATCAAGCGGTCTCGGAAAGCGCCGAGAGGACAGCCTCAGAACGCGGCACCAAGACGGGCAGGAAAGGGGCTGGAGACGGTTCGGCGTCACGGGCAACGCATCGGTCACCCGGTATACCGACACTATCCGCCGCCCGATGCGAGTCCAGGGGAATCGATCCGAAACGCACGGTCGGCACAATTCCCCTACGATTTCCCATTTGCCGTGAGTGGATTCCGCCACGGCGTGGTACAGTCGCCGGTGACGAACGACACCGGAGGGCGGTCATGCGTGACGGCGAGAACACGTTGTGGGTGGTCTACCAGACGGTTTCGACGCCGCGTCAGCCGGCGCGGAACGCGGTGTGCACCCAGACCGAGTGGGATGAGAAGGAGCGAGCCGGCCCCGGACTGAACACCCTCATCCGTGCGGGCATCAGCAACGAAGGGGTGGCGGAGCGGCTCGCCCGCGACCTGCAAACGCCTCCGGTCATGCCCCGGTCGGCTCGCGGCCGCACGGCCCCGCCCGCCCCGGCTCTCGACGCCGGCCCGCCCACGCCAAGCGCCGGGTAGGCTACGGCGGGGACGACGATCCGACTCATTTCCACACCTTCACCGGGAAGGTGTGGGCACTTCCTGGCTGATCTTGCCCTGCACCGATTGCAACACCTCCCGGTCGGTCGCATCGGCCCGCGGGCTGACATCGACGCAAGCCGCCGACACGTCGAGTGTGCCTCAGGTCAGCACCTCCGAGTTGAATCTCGACACCAAGTCGCCGACGCGGACCATGCTCGACAGACCGGCGGCGGCCTCCGAGGTGGGCGTGTGCGACTTGCTGCCGTGGGATTCGCAGAGACAATTGCTGGCCGATGCGCCCGAACCGCCGGCAAAGAATGCCAACAAGCCGAAGGGGAAGAAGTACTTCCCACGTCTGCCGCATTTTTCCGCTGCGCGTTAGAATGATGCCTCCCGCCGCTGGAGGCGTCCGATGCGCCCGTCTCTGTTCGCACTATTCTTCCTCCTTTTCCCAGCGGCGGCGCTCACTGACGACAAGCCCGACGTGGTTGCCCTGAAAAAGCAGATTGCCGAGGCCGAGGCGAAGTTGGCGGACCTCAAGTCGCAGCTCGCCAAAGTCGAGGGGGAGCCGACGGACTTTAAGGACGTGGAACTGCTGCGGCTGAACACAATGAAAGTGGGTGAGAGCGGCCGACTCGGGTACGCCTTGGCCTGGCGATTTCAAAAGGTCGAAGAGATCTTCGACAGCGAAACCGCGTTGCTGGCGCTGGATCACGAGGACGCGTCGAAGGGGTATGTTCTGGCAAAAGGGTTCCCGACCAAGGGCTATGTGACCGGCAAACTCGTTGTCGGTGCGGACGGGACGACCCCGCAATATTGGGGGGTCGTTGGCACGTCCAAGCAACGGGGCGATACCGTCTTCGTCGTCCGGCCAGTTGAGCAGCAGAAGAAACTGGTAGACCTGCCGAAGGGTAGGCCTGAAGTGAAACCGGAACGACAGCCGTCAGAAAAGAAGCCAGAGCCGAAACCCCTCCCGAAAGCCACACTCACCCCGCCGAAGGACGACGTGATTCTCCTCGGAGAGGCGGCGTATTTCGTCGGTGTTGCGCAGAAGGAACCAGCCCAGCGGGCCAAGTGGGAGAAGGATGGCAAACTGAAGCCACTGACCGCCCCCACCGTAGTTGAGGTGATCTCCCGCGACAAGGAGTTCAGCAAAGTGCGGCTGGACGGCAGGGAGTGGGCGGTGGAAACGCGGTGGCTGGCCGAAGTGAAGAAGTAACGGGCCAATGGTGTTGCCGATCATCCCGGCGGTGACACCATTGACCCGTAATGCTGAACGCCAAAAGGTGCCGGCATTCACGTCGGTGGTGGTGACGAGAACCCGCCACCGGGTCGCTACTTCACCAGGCCGAACCCCGACTTGCCGGCGGCCGCGAGGTCGAACACCTCTTTGGCGGTGGCTTTGACCGTCCCCATCCCCTTCCCCCACACCAGCCGGTTCCGCAACACGTCGAGACTCACACCTTCGGGGGCGGTGACCAGGAGTTCGGAGTACTTCGCCTCGTACACCTGCCCGCCGGACGGGAACGTGTGCGTCTGCTCGGTCGAGAAGGGGGTGAAGGAGAGCGACACCGGGGCGTCTTTCACCTGGAAGGTGCGCTTGTACAGGGTGATCTGCAAGGGTTGCTCGTCCGAGTGGTTGGCGGGCGGGGGGGGGGATGCGTGCCGAGCGGCGTCAGCCGCTGAGTGGTCGGTTTCCCCGTCACTTCTGTTTCGGTGGCGGGGGCGTCTTCACCGGCGCTGGCTTCGCCCCTTTCTTCGGCTTCTTCTTCTCCTTGCCCTGAGAATTGTTTCCCTTACCCATGACGCACCTCGGTGAGTGGTAATGCAGGGGGCGGGATTCGCACCCGCGGCTTCGGGGGTTTAGCCCGACGAGTTGTCTGCTACTCCACCCCTGCACCCATGTCTTACTCACTGCGAACACGGCGGACCAGTCATTGGGGGCCACATCGGTGGTAGTGTCGGGGTGCGGGTGAGATGACACCGCGAACGCCGTGACCGGGTTGATCGCCGTCACTGCCATGCGAGTGCTCGTCATCCTGTGGGCGGGAAAGAGGGTGCGGCGGCGGCCAAGTTGACCGGCCCGCGGGCGAACACGGCCGTTCCGGATGCACTGCCGGATGCACACCCCGGCGATGGCGGGGGCGATTCGGTGAGGGCGGGTGATGGTCTGGTCGGCGGGGGCGAGTCGCGGGAAGTGCCTGAAATGTCAGAGGGTGATGGTGGTTGCGGGCAAGTGAGGGGAGTACACCCGAGAGGATTTGAACCTCTAACCCTCGGTTCCGAAGACCGATGCTCTATCCAGTTGAGCTACGGGTGCGTACTGCCGATCAAAGTACGGCCGCGGCGGTGTGGACACAAGGGGGTCTTGAGCCGCCCCCGTCGTTCCGCGGGAGCAAAGCCGGGCGATCACAGGCCGGATGACTTCAAGGGCGTTACGGTTTGGCGGGCTTTTTGTCGTCCTTCTTCTCGCCGAACGGGGTTCTCCAAACGCGGAGGTTCTTGTCCAGGCCGAAGGTGAGCAGGCGGCTCGAATCGGGGGTGGCGGACAGGTACAGGCTCGACCCCAGGTTGGTCTCCTTGCCCACCAGGAACGAATCCACCTCGGCGAGCGTCTTCAAGTTGAACACCTTCACCACGTCCCCCTCCGGCTTCGTAAACGAGTGCCCGGCCACCGCGATGTGCTTGGCGTCGTCCAGGAACACCGCCGCCGCCGCCTGGAACAGTTTCACCTTGATCGTCTTCGGCGACTTCGCCTTCCCCTCCCACACGTTCAGAATCATCCCGGTCTGGGCGGTGTAGTCGAACTCGGCCACCGCCCCGGCGTCGGCGGACATGACCACCTTCCCTTTGGTCGAGTAGCCCGCCTTTTCCTTGCCGGTGGCCACGTCGAACAGGGCAAACTCCCCCTTCGCACCGCCCCCGCACCCGCCCACCGTCTTGCCGTCGGCGGACAGAAACAGGCCCTCGTACACGCCGGTCGTGGGCTTGCTGAACACCTCTTTCTTGGTGCCCACGTCGAACACCTGGGCGACCCCCTTGCCGATGTCCGCGCCACTCGCGCACGCCACCCGCGAGCCGTCGGCCGACAGCGCGAGCGAGCTGTGGAACCCGGTCAACTCGAACGCCGCCTTTTCCTCCCACGTGGCGGCGTCCCGCACCACCACCCGCGACGGCTTGCCGTCCTTCCCGACTTGACCGAGGGTGTACGTGGCGAACGTCTTGCCGTCCGCGCTCCACGCCGCCGCGGTGGTGCTCCCCTCCTCCTTCCACTTCTGAACCACCTTGCCGGTGCCGACCTCCACTACCCCGTATTCGGCGGCGAGCAGCTTGCCCAGTTTGCGAGCCACCTGCGTGCCGTCCGGCGAGATCGCCACCACCCCCTCCACCTTCTCCGGGGGGAGTTTCGCCACTTCGGTGTACTTGCCGGCCGCCTTCGGATCGGGCTTGTCCGTCTTGTCCGGCTTGTCCGACTTCGCCTCCGCCTTCACCCACTCGCCCTTGAGTGTCTTCCCTTCGCTCAGCTTCTGGCCGGGCGTCCGCACCAGGGCCGACGCCGCCTTGATCTCGACCATCAGCTTGCGGGTGGTGTCCTCCAGTACCAGTTTGATCGGGTCGGTGCCCTTTTCCGTCCACGTGAACTCGCCCGTCGCGGTTCGCTCCACCCACTTGCCGTCGCCCGTCTTCTCGAAGTGCCCGGCGTCGTGCTTCCACACTGTCTTGTCGGCCTTCGGCACCGGCACCGGCGGCACCTTGGGGTCGTCTGCGGACGCGACAGCGGGGACGGCGAGCACGACGGCGAGCAAAATCAGGCGGGGGTGAAGTGTCATGGTTGACCCTCGGGAAGAGTGCGCTCGATGATACCAGCCCGCCCGCCGGCTACCATGAGTTTGTTACCCCGGCGGTTCGACATGTCGTCTCCGACTCGTTTCGCCTGGCGCACCCTCTTCGCCCGCTCGCGGTCGGCCGTGTTTGTGGTCGGCGGCGACCGCCGCCTGCGGTTCGCCAATGCCGCCTGGGAGGAGGCCACCGCCACCCCGTTCGCCCCAATCCGCGGGATGCGGATTTCCCCTCGCATGTCGGCGTCCGACCTGTCGAACACCCTCGCCCCGCCGCCGGACGCGTGGGCCGGTCAACTCGCCCGCGTCCGCCGCGCCTCCCCGGGCCACTCCGACGGCCCGCCCTGGTGGGACTTCACATTCCTGCCTCTATTGGGTGACGGCGAAGGCCGCGTGCTCGCGGTGGTCGGCGTGCTCACCGTCGTCGGCGTCGCACCGAACCTGCCTCGGGTGAAGGTGTCCGAAACGCTCGCCGCGGTGCTTGCCGCCCACGCCGAGTTCTACAACTTCGACCGCCTCGCCGGACCATCGCCGGCATCCGAACGGCTGCTCTCTCAGGTGCGGGCGGCAGCCATCGGCGAAATGCCAGTGTGGGTCACGGGCGAACCGGGCACGGGCAAAGAGACAGTCGCCCGCGTCATCCACCACAACGGCCCGCGGCGGGAGCGGGCGTTCGTCGGATTGGCGTGCGGCGGACTGCAACCGTACCTGATCGACGGGCTGCTCTTCGGCAAAGGGGGTGCGGCCGGCGGCCGCGTGGTGGGCACGCTCTTTCTGAAGAACCCGCACCTGCTGCCCGCGGCCACGCAAGAGAAGATTCTGAACTGGTGCGACTCGGCCGCCGGCCCGCGGCTGATCTGCGGGGCCACTTCCACCGCCGGTGAACTGGTGAAAACCGGCCACCTCGCCCGTCTGTTCCACACCCGCTACGCCGCCTTCGACATCGCAGTGCCCCCGCTTCGCACCCGATTGGACGACCTGCCGAAGCTGTGCGAACGCGCCGGCCTGCCGCGACCCGTCGCCGACGTGCTGGCCATGTTGCGGACTTACTCGTGGCCGGACAACCTGCGAGAACTGGCCGCCGTATTCGCGAAGGCCGACGGCGGGCCGCTGACGAAAGACCACCTGCCGCGGGTCATCCGCGAGCGGCACCTGATCGCCACGCACCCGCACACCGCCCCGCCGCCGATGCCCAAGCTCGACGACCTCCTGATGGCGGTGGAAAAGCGGCTGATCGAGAACGCACTCGCGGAAGCAGGCGGGAATCAGGGCGTGGCGGCGGAGCGGTTAGGTGTGTTCCGCCAGCGACTCGCCCGGCGCATGGCGGCACTCGGCATCGCGGGGGGTGGCGAATGAAATCCCCCCGTGTGGTGGTGTGGGCGTTCGACGACTGGCTAGCAACCCAACTGCGGGAAGCGGTGTCCGAACGCAAGTGGCTGTTGCTCTCGGTGCGATCCGCCGACGCCTGGGCGAAGGCGGCGGGCGGCGGGCCATGCGTGGCGGTGGTGCAGGCCGACCCGACGGGCGAGAGTGACAAGGCGTTGTCAGCGGTGGGGGAACTGCACCGCACACGCCCGGACGCCGACGTGATCGTGGTGTGCGACGTGAAACTGAACGACGAGGACCGCCCGCCGTGGACGGCCGCCGCCCTCGACCTGGGCGCCCGGCTGGTGCTCTACCCGCCGCTGACGAAGACGGTACTCGAAGACGCCATCATTGGCCTGATGGAACGGCGGGTCGGCCCACCACCACCGCCCCCAAAGGACGACGCCATCGACCTCGCCGCCGGCGACTACGAAGCAGGGTGAGAGGGCTTCCGCAGGTCGTCAAATTCGCCGTTAGTGCTTGGCCGGCATGGGATCTTAAGACCGCAGGAAATGGTTCACATTTGCGGTGGGGGGCGGTGGTGATAAGCACCCGGAGGTGAGTGATGATCCTGCCGGTTCTCGACGACGCGAAGTGTACCGGGTGTGGGACGTGCGTGGCCGTCTGCCCGACGCGGTGCCTGGCCCCGCTGGGGGCGGTGGTGTGGCTACCCCGGCCGGTCGATTGCGTGCGGTGCGGGGCGTGCGAGGTGGTCTGTCCGACGGCGGCCGTGCGGGTGCCGGTCACTCCACTGGCCGGCCCTTCCGCTCTCTGAATTCGACGAACACCGGCAGATCACGGACGTGGTCGAAGTCGGGGTCTTGGTCGTAGGCGTCCCAGTCCACTGCTCTGACACGGGCGGCAGTGGTCAAGCAGGCGAGTACCTCGGCACGGTCGTTCAGATTGTACTGCGAGGTGAGGGCGAACACCGACGCCTTGATCATCAGGCATTCGGTGTCGGGCGGGGTGAGGCCGTCGATGAGGGCGACGGCCGTCTGGCACTCGCCGAGGCGGGCGAGCAGGACCGCCCGCTTGAACTTGGCCGAGGTGAGTTCGGGCATGAGGGCGATCACGCGGGCGTAGGACTCGGCCGCCGCGAGCGTCTGGCCGACGGTCGCCTGTTGTGCGGCCAGGTTGTGCCAGGCGGTCGGGTTGAGCGGGTTCAACTCGGTGGCCCAGGCGAAGTCGGTGAGCGCCTCGACCGCCCGCCCGTCGCGGTTGCGGCGGTACGCCCGGCAAGTGTGATCCTGATCATCGACTGGGGTGGTGGCGTCGAGCGTCTTGCGATCGGCGTCCGCCCCCGAGGCGTCGCCCGCTTGGGCGCGGATGAGCGACCGCAAGTACAAGTACCGGTACCGGAGACCGCCGAGTTGGATGGCCATTTCGATGTCCGAAAGGGCTTGGGCGTACCGCCGCTCCAGCCCGGCGGTGTTCCCCTGGGCGGTCACGCGGGCGGCCATTTGCAACCGCCCGCTCGCCCGCATGTAATACCCGTCCACCAGCTTCGCGTCGCGGTCGAGGGCGGTGGTCAGGTCGGCCACGGCCTCGTCCGGGTGGCGGTTGTACAGGTTCATCGCCCCGCGGTTGAAGGCGGCGCGGGGGTCGCGGTCGGCCAGGGCCTTGGCCACCTGATACCGCTCGGCGGCGGGGCCGAACCGCCCGGCCGACTGGTACACGAAGCCGAGGGCGAACTGGCCGGCGGCGTGCTGCGGTTCCCGCCTCTCCAACTCCTCCAGAGTGTCAGTCGCCCCGCGGTGGTCGCCGTCGGCAATCCGCCCGAGTGCCCGCAGGTACAGGTCGGTGTGATCGTCGGGGGGTGACGGGGGAAGTGGCGGGAGGGTTCGACCGAGGAGGCGTGCCAGCGCCGCACGCTGTTCCTGCACGGCGGCGGGTGACGTGGGGGTGAAGATCGCTTCCGCCCGTGCGTTCCACTGCACCGCCCGTTCGAGTGCGGCGGCCGATTCGTCGGCCGTGCGGCCGATGGCGTTCAACCGCTCGGCGTGGGCGGCCAGGAGCGACAGTTCGCCGAGGGAAGCCGTCGCCTGCTGCCGTTCGGCGTCGGTCAGGCGGGCAAATGCCGGCAGCCGTCGCCAGGCGCCGGTCGGGTCGGTGTGGTAGGCCGCCTGCCACTTGTCCGCAACCGCCGCCGCGTGCCGGCGGCCGTCGGCCGATTGCAGTGACCCGGCGTCGATGCGAGCGGGCGTCAGGTCGGTCAGCATCGCGGTCAGTTGGTCGGTCGCTTCGACCGTCTCTCGGGCGGCGGTCTGGGTTTCCACCAGTTTGGCTTGCGTGTGGGCCACCCAGTATCCGCCGACGGCCAGCACCGCCATAACCGCCGCCATGACCGCCACACTGAACACCGGATGCCGGCGGCGGAACTTGAGGAACCGCTCCCACTCGGACGGGTTGTCCGCGTGGAGGAGCGGTTCGTGGTTCTGCTGGCGTGTCAGGTCGGTGAGCACTTGCTCGGCCGATTGATACCGTTCGCCGCGATCCGGGTTGAGCAGTTTGAGCACCACGGCTTCCACCCCCGGCGGCACGGCCGGGTTGAACCGCCGCACCCGCGGCGGGTGGCGGTGGCGGGCGGCCACCCACTCCTCCCGCCTGGTGCCGGAGGTCAGGCTCTCGGCGAACGGGTGCCGGCCGGTGAGCAACTCGAAGAACACCAGGCCGAGTGCGTACAGGTCCATCCGCGGGTCGGGCCGCACCCCCTTCCCGGCGACGAACGTGACCAGTTGCTCCGGGGCCATGTACCGCACCGTGCCGCCCGCCTCCGGTGAGGCCGGCAGGCCGTTCTGGTACGCCAGCCCGAAGTCCAGGATCATGAACCCGCCGTCGTCGGTGATGAGGATGTTCGCCGGCTTGATGTCCAGGTGAACCACCCGACGGCGGTGAGCGTGAGCTAACGCGTCGGCCAACCGCGTCACGCCCTGCACCACCGAATCCACGTACCCGAGTTTCTCCAGCCGCCGACGGTCGCTCTCGTACTCCGGCGCGTCGTCCGCCAGGACCAGTTCCGTCGCGGCCGGCGAGTGTGTCGGCACGGCCGTCTCCGCCTCCGCCTGCGTCACGGATGCCGCCGACAGGAATCCCGCCCCGGTCGCCGGCAGACTCTTGGTTCGGTCGATCATCTTCAGCACGTCAGCCACGGTGGTCCGCCCGTGCAGGGGCATGCAGAACACCCGGTGGCCGGACGACTCGTGCACCGACCACACCGGCATGATGTTCGGGTGTTGGAGGGCCGCCAGCACCTGCGGCTCACGGCTCCGAGCGGCCGTGTACTTGATCGCCACCACCCGGTTGCCGACCGTCGGTTGACGGGCGGCGTAGACCGTCCCGAACCCGCCCTGACCGAGTTTCAAGAGTTCCGTGAACCCGAGTACAGCCGCCACTTCCGCCGACAGTTCGGGCACATCTGAGGTGCCCGATGTCGATTCATCCGCCGACGGCGGGCTGAGCAGCGATGGGGGGGGGGTGACGAGCGCCGGCGGTGGCGTATTCTCGGTGGCGGCGTCCAGCGTCAGCCGACGGACCGAACCGGGGCGGGGCGTGTTGGCCACCTCCTGTCGCCGGTATTCCGCTTGCAATTCGCCGACCGCCCGCCGACCCTCCGGTGTGGTCCGCAGGGCGGTGAAGACCCGGCGATACTCGGTGAGCCGGCTGGACACGGAGTCGATCCGGTCGAGATCCAGGCGCATGACCGCCAGCAGTGTCGGCAGGTGATCGGGGTGATTGGGGTCGGCGAGGTGCTGATCGCGCAGCCACACCAGCCCGTTCGAGCGGGCGTCGGCCGCGAGCTGATGGTACTCAACGGAAGGAACGGTCGGGACGCGCTCGGTTCGCGTGTCCCCCGTCCCGTCTGGGCGAGCCGGGACCATATTAGCGGCGTCTCCGCCGGGGCAATTCGATCGTGGTAGAATTCGAAAATAGGTAATCTCGGTGGATTCCGTAGCATGTTCCGGCTAGTTCGGTCGTATCGAATCAATCAAGAACCGTTAAAGTCGATACGATCCGACCTTGGACTCCGAGCAGAGTCGTGAAAAATTGGTGTGGGCGGATTTGCCGGGGTGAAATGTGGTTACGACTGATTCAAGCCAGGGCTGAATTGTTCCGCCGTGCCCCACCTGCGCAAGAGTTGGTGTTCGACTCCGAGTTGGTCGCAGACACATCCGACGATGAAGTCCACCATGTCCGAAATCGACTGCG
>JANNDF010000236.1:0-1070 GCA_031387445.1 Planctomycetia bacterium | reverse complement strand
CAAGAGAAGAGAGAAGGCAGAAGAGAGTTGGGAAGAAATCCTCTCTGCCTTCCTCTCGTGCCCTCATGTGCCCTCGGCGGTGAATACTCTTCTGCTCCGCGCCCTCGGCGGTGAATACTCTTCTCTTCATGCTCACCGTTCACCTCCGCATTGCCGACGCCGCGACCAAGAAGCCGCTGCCGGTGCGCCTGCGCGTGTCCGACCCCGCCGGGAATTACTTCGCCCCGCTCGGCCGGCTGGCTGTGTTCGCCTGCGGAGTGGGGGAAGACGTGGGCGGGAGCATCCGCTTCGGCCGCGACAATTTCGCCCACATCGACGGCTCGTGCGAGATCGCACTCCCCGCCGGCGTGCCCCTGCGAATTCAGGCGTTCCGCGGCCCGGAGTGGACCCCGCTCGACACCACTGTCACGCTGAAACCGGGGCAGATGGCGGTTCGACTCGACATGTCCCGCTGGTTCGACCGCCACGCCGAGGGGCTGACCAGCACCGACACCCGCTGCCACTTCCTTTCGCCGCACGCCGCACTGATGGAGGCCGCCGCCGAAGACGTGGACACGGTGAACCTGCTCGCCCGCGTTCACTACGGCCTCTCCGCCATCGACGGCAACACCTACCCGCAACTGGTCGGCATCACCGCGTTCAGCGGGCAATCGCCGGCACTGGCGGCGGACGGCCGAACCGTGTTCGTGAACACGCTGAACACCCACCGCACGCTCGGCCATCTGGGTCTGTTGAACAGTCACCGGCCGGTCTACCCGCTGGCGTTCGGCGGGGGCGAAGGGCCGGACGACTGGAGCCTGTGTGACTGGGCCGACCAGTGCCACCGCAAGGGCGGGCGGGTGGTCTGGTGCGACGCTTTCCGCGAAGGGTTGCCCGGTGGCGAGGCGCTGGTCGCGCTGATTCTGGGCAAAATCGACGCCATCGAGTTCGACGCGAAGCCGCGCAACACACCGTTCCTGCCATGGGTGTACCGGCTGTGGAACGCGGGGTTCGTGGTGCCACTGGTGGGCAGCAGCGGGAAGGACAGCAATCGCGGGGCGGTGGGTGCGGTGCGGGGTTATGCCCCGGTT
>JANNDF010000975.1:0-1357 GCA_031387445.1 Planctomycetia bacterium | reverse complement strand
AGGCGGTGGCCAGCATGAGAGGTGCTCCGGTGGGTAGGCAGAGATGATACTACCAGAGACCTCACCCCCCCGGCCCCCTCTCCGAGCGGAGAGGGGGTGTTCAACCTGTTTGCATCCTGGACCAGTCGCGGAGCGCCTGCCACTTTTTCGCCTTGAACACCCCCTCTCCGCTCGGAGAGGGGGCCGGGGGGTGAGGTCTCTGGTAGTATCATCTCTGCCTACCCACCGGAGCACCTCTCATGCTGGCCACCGCCTTGCTCGCGGCCATGCTTTCCCCCGCGGCTGATCCACCCAAAGACCCGTTCGAGTTCGCCGACGGCGACCGAGTGGTGTTCCTCGGCGGCACGCTCATCGAACGCGAGCAGAAGTACGGGTACTGGGAACTCGCCCTGACGCTGAAGAACAAGGACAAGAGCGTGTCGTTCCGCAACCTCGGCTGGAGCGGGGACACGGTGTGGTGCGAGAGCCGCGGCAGCTTCGGAGGGCAGCCGGAGGGGTTCAAGAAGACCATCGAACTGGTGAAGGAGTTGAAGCCGACGGTGATCGTGATGTGCTACGGGCACGTCGAGAGCTTCGACGGCAAGGACGGGGTGAAGAAGTTCACCGAGGGGCTGGAAAAGCTGATCGACGCCGTGAGCGTGACGAAGGCCCGCGTGGTGCTGATGACCCCGACGCCGTTCGAGAACGTGAAACCTGTGACAGACGCCGACGCCAAGAACGCGAACCTGAAGCTGTACGCGGCGGCGACGAAGGAGGTGGGGGAGAAGCGGAAGCTGGGCCTTTTAGACCTCTTCACGCTAGCCGTCACCGCCGAGGACCGCCGTGGGCCTGAGGCGGGAAAGAAGCCCGTTCTGACCGAGAACGGGTTGCACCTATCTGAAGCTGGGTACTCCGCCTCCAGCATGCTCCTGTCGCACGGCGCGTGGTACGAGACTGCTGGCGATCTCAAGTTCATTTCCTACCTCAACGCCACCGTCGCCAAGAACGAACTCTTCTTCCACCGCTGGCGTCCACAGAACCTCACGTACCTGACCGGCTTCCGCAAGCACGAGCAGGGGAACAACGCCAAAGAGATCGTCCAGTTCGACCCGCTCGTCGAGAAGGCCGAGAAGGAGATCGCCGAGCTACGCAAGAAGGTGAAGTAGTGGGCGGGACCTCACCCCCCGTCCCCCTCTCCATGTCATGGAGAGGGGGTGTTCAACATGTCCAGCCACCTTGTCATCGCCGGGGGCGTGGGCCCGCGCTTTGGGGGGGCCGGGCGCAAGCACACGGCCATGCAAAGGGTGCTGGTCCAGTTGTAAACCCCCACGCCCAGGCAAGGGGGGGGGGGAGGGGGGGGTGGGCCCCCCCACGACAT
>JANNDF010000973.1:0-1055 GCA_031387445.1 Planctomycetia bacterium | reverse complement strand
GCCGCGCCGCGGGTGAACAGGCACCCCTGCACGAGCGGCTTGACGTTCTCCGGCGTCACCCCGCCGTAGCTGAAGATGTGTTGCACCCCGGCATCGACGGCCACCACCCGGTCGAACACGCTGGGCAGCGGGTCGGTGTCCAGTTGCACGAGGATGGAAGGCTTGTCCACGGGAGTCACCGGAGGAAGACGAGCCGCGGATTCGCGCGGACAAAGGCAGGATCGGAACCAAGCACCATCAAAGATTCTTGTTCTTTCGGATCGTGCCTTCATCCGCGTCGATCCGCGGCTAATGTTCGATCTCGTTCACTTCGGGCTGTACGGGTGCTTCTCGTCCTTGCGGGCGAGGACATCGGCGATCTTCGGCTCGCCGGCCATGGCGGTCTTGATGGCCAGTTTCGTGGCGGCGTAGTTGTAGTCGTAGATCTTGGTGTCGTCGGCGGCCGCCCAGTGGATGAACACGCCGCACACGATCACGTACTCCTCGGCCTTGTCCTTCGGGATGACCCCCTCGGCGACGCTGTCGGCGACGGCGCGGGCGACGGCGGCCTGGGCCGGCCCGAACATCTGCACCGCCTGCTTGGCCCCCTTGATGGTCACTTTCGTGATCATCACCGTGGCCGGCTTGCACATCAGGTTCGGGGTGATGACGGCCAGCAGGCTGCTGTGGCCGCCGCTCTGGTTGGCCAGGGCGTTGGCGAACGCCGTCCCGACCGGCCCGGCCTTGTCGCCGATGAGCAGGTCGATGTGCGCGATCTCGTTGCCGTCGCCGACCAAACCTTCGCCGATGAACATGGACATGGAAGTCTCCGGGAGGGGGTACGCGGAACCGCCGAGACGGTAGGCAACAGGGATACGGTCGACCCGGCGAACGGCAACCGACTTTCCCACGAGAGGCGGCTTCGGGTATCATCCTCAGACCCACCGGAGACCCGCCCATGCGGTTCGCACTCGCGCTCCTCGCCCTCGTCGTCCTGCACGCCGCCGCCAGCGCCCAGACGGCGCGGTACGAACTCGGTGTCCGACTCCGCGCATTTGAAGTGGCCTGGGACACGG
>JANNDF010000965.1:0-1270 GCA_031387445.1 Planctomycetia bacterium | reverse complement strand
CAGTCTGTGCGTGACGGCTGTCGCTGCCCACGCGCAGGGGCAGAGCACCGCCAAGGAGTTGTTCATCGGCCTCGATGGCAGCACCATGGTGTTGGAGGCGCAAAAGAGCCCAGGCCCCGCGAAGCCGCTCAAGCCGAAGGTTCTCGCCAAGCGGATGAACGTCGGCGATGACGAGTACCCGGAGTTCCGCCGCACTCTCCGACAGCTCGTCCACGACGGTCGCGTCGAGGTCGGCCGCAACAACACCCTGCGGTTGGCCGACAAGCACGGCTCAACCGTCGGCACCTACCGCCGCACGAACAGCGGCATCGGGTTCGTGCGGCCGGACACCAAGCCGGGCGAGGTGCCCCTCCCGGACATCATGATCCGCGAAGGCCGCGAACTCGACGCCGCCACCGGCGACCGGGTGATGGTGAAGTTGAATAAGCGGGCGAACAAGACGGACAGCCCCCGCGGGGAGGTGGTCCGCATTCTGGAGCGGAGCACCCGGACGTTCGTCGGCACCTACTTCGAGCGGGACGGCGAGGCGTTCGTGCGGGTGGACGGCACCGTGTTCGCGCACTCGGTGTCGGTCGGCGACCCCGGCGTGAAAGGCGTGCGGCCGCAGGACAAGGTGCAAATCGACCTGCTGAAATTCCCCACCGCCGAGAGCCGCGGCGAGGGGGTCATCACCGAGGTGTTCGGCCCGCTCACCAAGCCGGGCGTCGATCTCATCACCGTCGTCCGCGCCTTCGGCATCCCCGACGAATTCCCCGAACCCGTACTCGCCGAAGCCCGCGCCCAGGCCGACCAGTTCAACGAAGCCGACCTGCACAACCGCACCGACTTCACCGGCGAAACGGTCGTCACCATCGACCCCGTGGACGCGAAGGATTTCGACGACGCGGTGAGCGTGACCGAGGACGCCGACACCGGGCACACCATCCTGACGGTCCACATTGCGGACGTGAGTCACTTCTGCAAACCGGGCGGGGCACTGGATACCGAGGCCCGCAAGCGGGGCACGAGCGTGTACCTGCCGCAGCGGGTGATCCCGATGTTCCCGGAGGTCATCTCGAACGGGCTGGCCAGCCTGCAACAGGGGAAGGTGCGGTACGTCAAGACGGTGCGGATCGAGTACACCCCGGATGTGAAGGTGGCCCACGTCGAGTTCTTCAACGGGGCCATCAAGGTGGCCCAGCGGTTCAGCTACGAACAAGTCCAAGCCCTCCTGGAACCGCCGGCGGGCGCCCGCCCGGGGGGCGGCCCCCCCCCCCCCCCCCCCGCACCC
>JANNDF010000223.1:0-15894 GCA_031387445.1 Planctomycetia bacterium | reverse complement strand
GGTTGATCGGAACCGCACTCGGAGAGTGCGGAGTACTTTGTCGGGCCTCGCTCCCACCTCGCAGTTGCTCGACCACGGCCGACCCGCCCCGTAACACAAGCCCCGGCCGCATTCATTCTCGGAGACCGCGATGTCTGAACGGATCATCCTGCGGACGGGCGAGGCGCTGGTGGAAGGCGACATCGACTACCTGTGCGCCGAGCCGGAGGTCATCATTGGCGAGTTCGACGGGCCGTTCGGGACCGCGTTCGCGCAGCTCCTCGGCGATCAGGTGAAGGGGCACACCCGCGTGTTCGCCATCCTGAACAGCGACGTGCAGGTGCGGCCAGCCACGCTCATGGTGTCGAAAGTCACGGTGAAGGACGCCCGCTACACCGGCATCCTCATGGGCACCGTGCAGGCGGGCATTGCCAACGGTGTGCTCGACGCAGTGCGAGCCGGGGTGATTCCCAAAGTGAAGGCGAACGACCTCGGCATCATCTACAGCGTGTGGCTCGACCCGAGCATCCTGAACGTGCCGGAAGGCGAAGTCAATCACGCCGAGTTGTTCCGCGTCCACCGCGAGGCCACGCTGAAGGTCATCACGAAGGCGATGAACAACGAGCCGGGTATCGACTGGCTACTGGAGAATCAGGACAAGGTGACGCACTACTTCCACCAGTTGGGGCTCGAAGGGAAACTGTAAGTCCACACGCTGTCCGCCGATCAATCTGCCTGCTTGGGAGGTCGAAAATCCGAATTTGGTTCAGATTGTCGAGTCGGTTCCGATGGCTGGGAGTTGATCGAACACTTCCCAGCCTTTCCGAGTGACCTCGAATACCTCCCTCTTGTGGCTCAGCGCTTCGATCAGCCCGAACTGTTCAAGTTCCTCAAGCGCACCCTTCCACAATGCCACACTACGTGGATCGTCCGTTGGAATCATCTGTTTGCTGGCCGCCTGAATGTACACACCGCCCATCGTCCTGATATGCATGATTACCGCCCTGTTTTCCTTTGAGCTACAAGCTGCGGCCAAAAGCTGAACAGCTTCCTTGCTAAGAAGTTGGGAGAGAGGAGGATCGGTCTTCGTTATTTCATCCTCAACTGTCTCGATCCCCTCAGTCAGTTTGTCTAGTTTCCGTTTGAGTTGTTGCCATTTTGCCTGAAAGTTGCCATCCACCAATTTCGGGTCGTGTGGTGAACCAAGTTGGATGTGCAAACTCCGAATTAGCTTGGCGGTGTCCGACTTATCCGCTTGGGTACATTGGTACAACCCAAGCGGAGTAGATGTCACCAGTTTGACCGCGACCCCCAACAGGTAAGGACACACCGCCGCCCTCCCGAGTTTTGCGGCGATGAAGCCCGCTTCGTAGTAGAGCCAGGGTGACGACACGTTGTCCGGGGTGATGCAGACAATGGTGACTCGGGTCTTGACGAGTTGCTGGTGAAGCGCGTCAGACCACCGATCGCCCTTTGCGATGTCCTCACTCGACACCCACGGAGTGCAACCGGGCAACACGTCAGGTAGCCAGTCCCGAAGCGCAAGCGCGACATCATGGCTAGACTGACCAGACCAGCTCAAAAGAATGTCCATGTCGAATCTCGCATTCTGAGTTCACTTGTCCTAATTCTCGTCCGCATTCCCAGCCTCTGAAGTAGCAGGCGCAACGGTGGGCGGGGCGTTTGATTGATTCGATGTCGTCTGAGTCCAAGGTGTTGGATCGAACATATAGCGGCACTCATGCTGTGCGCCGGTAGAATCCTGCATGACAAATCTCAGCCTCATTGGGCGTGGATACCCGGCACGACTCAGCCACTGAGCCAACGTTTTCGCAGGTAGGGAGCATTCCCTCTTTTCCATATCGCGCATCTCTCCGATCCCTTTCGGGTCTGCGATCGGCCCCAAGAAGCGTCGATCGGGCAAGAGGATTATCCCGCCATCGAGTATCACTGAGCGACCTGACTTGTTAACCACTCTGACAATGACGGTCGGTGCTCCCCTCCCTGTAGGTGTTGAGCCGATCGCCACAGAAACTGAGAGGTGAGTGCTGCGGGCACGTCGTTCGGCCCACAAAGCGACTACCACCGCCGAGAAGGTCGCGATGGCTCCAAGCCATTGCCCAATGGCACCGACTGCATTCCAATCCCACCAAGTTGGCATGCTTTGTCCCGACAGTTAGGAGGCAAGAAAGGTCGTACAGGTAAGAATTCAAGGCAGCCAGAATTTCTGGTCCCGCCGTGGCAGTTCGTCAACTTGACCTACCCCACTCGCCACTGGTGCGGGGCGGCTTGGCCCGCCCCCACCCGCCGCTCAGCGCTCCGCCTTCTGCGTCAGCACGTCCGGCTTCAGCAGCGGGGCGGCGCCGATCTTCTCGTCGCGGACGTACTGGTGGCACCGCACGCAGGTGAGGGTCATCTCCACGTACCCCAGGGCGGCCGCCTCCACGTTCTTCTTCTTGGCCGCCTTCTGGATCTCCTCCAGGTGCTTCTGGAAGTCGTTCGCGTACACCTCGTACTTGGCCGTCTTGCCCACCATGAACGCCGCCTGCTGGCGGACGAGGATCAGGTCGTCGGCCCCGGTCTTGATCTTGTCGAAGTCTTCGAGGGCCAACCCCTCCAGGATTTTCTGCGACAGTGTGAGCTTCTTCTTCATCACCGCGGCTTTGTCGTCCGGCTTGGCCTTCGGGTCCACTTTCGGGTCGGCCTTCGGCTTGTCGTCGCCGGCGCCGGCGGAAGCGACCAACAGGGCCGCGGCGAGGGCGAGGGCGGCGAGCGGACGGGTGCGGAACACGGCAGACCTCCGGAGGGGCGAGACTGCCGGCAGTATACCCCGGCGGGGCGAGCCTGTCCGCCGGCTCACTCCTTCTTGTCGGTGACGACGATCTCGCACAGGTGGGCGAGGGTCTTGCCCGCCTTGTCGGGGGTGGCGTTCGGTTCGAGCGGGGTGTCCGAGACGAACACGGCGAACAGCAACTCGCGGCCGTCCGCGGTCGTCATCGCCCCGGCCAGCGTCTTGCTCTTCAGCAGCGGGCGGCCGTTCAGCGTGTCCACGTACACGAACGTGCCCGTCTTGGCGGACACCTTGCCGAAGGCCGGGCTGTCCTTGTCCACCGCCTTGCTCAGCGTCCCGTCCTCACCCATCGCCGGCAGCCACCCGCGGTAGGCGGCCCAGTCGTCCCGCTTCCGCACCCCTTGCAGCAGTTGCACCGTCGCCCGCGGGCTGGCCAGGTCGTGGCCGTTCCCGCCCGCCCCGCTGACCAGCGACACCGCGTCCAGCTCCACGCCCAGCCCCTTCAGCTGCTTCCGCTGGATTTTCAGCCCGTCTTCCTGCGTCAACTTCCCGTGCTTCGCCGCCAGCAGACAGGGCAGGGCGGTGGCGTACAGGTTGTTGCTCGTCTTCAGTGTCACCTTCAGCAGTTCGCCCATCGGGGCGGAGGTGAACACGCCGGCGGTGGGCAACTGCTGGTACTCGGCGACCGTCGGCGGGGCGGCGGTACCGGGGCGGACGACGGCGGCCGCCACCTTCACCCCGGCCTTCCGGAGTGCTTCGATAAACAGCCCGCGGGCGAACCCGGCCGGCTCGTCCACCGGCAGCACCCGCACCACCGCCTTGCCGTTCGCCGGCACGCTCCCCCGCACGGTGAACTGCCCCGGCCCCACCTGGTTCAGCATCACGCCGGACGGGGTGATCGCCTCGCTCGTACTCACCTCGGCGTCGATGCTCATCAGCGCCGACTGCGGGCGGTGCGTCACCTTCGCCGGCTCGCCCGCCTTCGCCCCCGGCGTGATGACCACGTCCACCACGTTGTCGTTCACCACCATCGGCGACAGCACGTCCGGCCCGCTGCCGCTTGTGCGGGTGCGGGCGAACAGGCGGTCGTCCACCAGCACCTCGCCGGCCACCTCGGTAATGCCCGCCGCCTTCACCTGCTCGGCCAGTTCGGTGAACGCGGTCAGCGGGTCGGTGTCGGCGGCCAGCACCGCCGGCCCGCCGTTGGCATAGCTGTGGTCCACGTCGGTGAACGCCAGCTTACCCTCGTCCTTCGTGTTCCGGCTGCCGAACGACGGGTCGCCGCTCGCCCGCAAAATCAGATCCCCCCGCAGCACCCCCTTCTGCACCCCCCCGCGGACGAACACCGGCGTCTCGAACCGGAACCCGGTGCCGAATTCGGCCAGCGCCGCTGCCGTGCTGAACAGCTTGGAGCACGACGCCAGCACGAACAGCTTGTCCGCGTTCCGCTCGTACACCGCCTCGCCCGACTTGGCGTCCACGATCAGCACGCCCCAGTGCGACCGCTTGAACTCCGGCCCGTCCATGACCGCTTCCAGCTTCTTCGCCAGCGGGTCGGCGGCCAGCACCGGCACGGTGACGAGCAGCAGGAACACGACGGCGACAGTCCGATTCACGGGCGACCCTCGGCAACGGGAGCAGCCATCCTAACTGATGACGGCAACCCGGCCAACGGCTGCGGGTGGTTCTTTCCAACACCCCCACCGTCCCGTGGAACCATGTCCAATTCGTAGAACCACTCATGCTGGCCATGCACTTACGGTGAAACTCGCCCCGGGGGCGTGAGGGGTCAGTCTCAGTCTCACCTCTTACCCCCTCCTCTCTCGACGGGATCGCGGCTCATTTGTGAACGATTTCAATTCTCCCAACACCAGCATCCGGCAACACTTGCGATGATCGTTCTAAAAAAAAACCTGCGCACGTCTGTTGGCGCATTGCACGGATGCGATTACACTCCCCACCAGAACGCGAGAGTCGGTGAGCAGCACAGCCCACGAGACGTCCGATGCGTGCCCGCAAGCTTCTCCTCATCGCGGTGGTCCTGGTCACGGCCGTCGTCGTGGCCCGTGGCCTCGGCCTGTGGGTGGGCGGGCAGTTCTTCACCTCGCCGACCAACCCCACGCCCGCACCCGCCCTCGTCTTCGCCGCGGAAGACCTCACCTTCGGGCCGATCCCGGAGAGCGAACCTGTCGAGCGCGAGCTACGACTGACGAACACCACGGCGGAACCGATCACCGTCGAGCGGTTCGAGACCAGTTGCTCGTGCCTGGGGGTCGAACCAGCCGGCAGCCTGACCCTGGCCGCCGGGGAGACGAAGACCCTCCGCATCAAATTGAAAGCGGCCATTCCATCGAACGCCAAACTGTCCGGCGACGGCCTGTTCGACGAAACGGTCACGGTGACGGCGGTGGTGCCGACCACGGTTCACCCCACCGGCCGCCTCCGGGCTGAGTTCCGCTACACCGTCCGGCAGACGGTGCGGTTCGAACCGGCGGTCGTGCAACTCGGTGTCGTCTCGCACCGTGAACCGCTGACGGCGAAAGCCACCCTCACCCTCCGCCCGCCCATCGCCGATGTGCGTGTGCTGCCGCACCCGGAATGGGCGGTCAAGTTGGCGGACGGCGGTAACGGTCGCCGCGAGATCGTCGCCACCCCTATACGGCCAGGTGTGCCACGGGCGGTGAATGACACGCTCCAATTCGTGCCCGTCGGCAGCGACGGCGTGGACCGCCCCGCTCGCCCGCTGACCCTTCGTGGGGAGGTGAATCACGACATCACGAGTTCCCCCACTGATATTCTGCTCGGCCGGTTGAGGCTCGGCACGAAGACCGAGGAGACGATCCGTTTCGTTTCGCGGACAAATCGGAAGTTCACTGTTCTGACCCTGCCGACGGTGACTGATGATGTCGAGGTGGTGGCGAGTGAAACGGACACCCTGTCGTTCACACTTCGAATCGAGATCCGCGGGCGCGGGGGGCAGGAGCGACATTTGAGCGTAACGGTAAGGCAAGATGACGGGACGGACGTGACCCTTCGCATCCCGATTCGATACCTCGGTGAGTGAGGATCAGGTTGATGAACGCATTCTTCCGTTTCGCCGTCCTGTGCGTGCCCCTCCTGGTCGGTGGGGCATACGCCCAGGCGCCGCCGGCCGACTCCCCGGCGCTTGCGGCGGCACGCAAGCGGCAGGACACGATCAAGTCGATCGAGTTCACCGTCCGTGTCAAACAGACCGTCGAGCCGAATGTGATGGAACAGGACGAGCGGGCCGGCCGCGGGACGTTCCCGAAGGAGAAGTCCCACTTCGAATCGATCAACCGTCTGGTGTTCGATGGGGACAAGATTCGGTTCGAGGACAACCATCCGATGCCCCATGCGTCGCGGATGGGGTGGGTGAATTCGAAATGTCTTTACGTCAGCGACGGGGAACTGGTGAAGTTCTATCAGGGTCCGGCGGAAGGCCTGTCGCGTGAGAACTGCATCGCGAAGATCAGCACCGTCCAACAAGAATCTGTGGCGGGGTATCGAACCTACATGCCTCTGCACCTCGCCTGCCGCGGCGTCACGAACCCGAGTTGCCGGCAGGCGTTCACCTTCGGGCAGTTCACCCGGACGGGCTTGACCGCCATGATCCGAGGTGAGGCGACGGACGAATACCTCCGCCAACCGAGCCAGACGTCCGCCACCGTCCAACTCTGGGTGGCCTCCGCCGCCGACCAGTCACCCCGGAGGATCCGGTACAACCGTACGGGCGGTGGGGCTATCGCACTGACGGACATCACATCGGAACGGGACGCCGGGTCCGGTCTATGGCTCCCGAAGTCTTGGGTGCATACCAGCTACTCCCCCACCGGCGACAAAGTCGAGCAGACCCACGCCGTGACGGTCGAAAGCGTACGCCTCAATTACAGTTTCGACCGCAGTGAATTCGACCTCACCTTTCCGGCCGGCGTCGAGGTGTACGACGACCGGACCGGCAAGTACACGCTGTCGGACGGCGGCAGTGGTGTGCCGTTGACACGGGCGGGGGGCGAACCCGTGAATGAGCCGTCGTCTCTCCTGGCGCGGTATTGGTGGGTCGCCACGTGCGTCGTCGCCGTTGGGGTGATGGCGGCGGTGTGGTTCGTGGTGCGGCGAAAATCCCGTCACGGGCGGGGTGGGTGACTGTCATCCATAGACTCGTCCGCCCCCGTGGCGGCGAGTCTACAACCGGAGATGTTCTATGTCCTCGGAGAACGCAGGTGCCGGGTTCGTGCTGACCCTGCTGGCGATCCTGTCCACCGGAACGTGCCTCGCCGACAACTGCGATCAGCGCTGTCGGAACCGAACAGACTTCCACAAGTGCAACGGGCCTGTGGCCGGTTACTACCTGAAGTACGCGTTGCCGGACTGCAAGAACTGTTCGAACGGGAAGTGCGACACGGCGGTGGAAGGCTCTGACCGGAACTGCATAAAGAGTGGACAAAATTCGTACCGAAAGTACGGCACTGGCCTCGACAACTGCGATTGCGCAGCGGGGCTCTACGTCGAGGCGGCGAATCTTTCGGATGTCGAGCCGGGCGTGGAACCCACTGGCGTCGACAAGTACGTCTGCGAGACCACCGTAATTGTTCCGCCCCCGGGGGGGTGACCGCACTATCCGGTGATCGCATGCAACGGCGCGGCATTACGCTGCTCGAACTGCTCGTGGTGATCGCCATCGTGGCCGTTCTGGCTGGCCTGCTGCTCGCCGCCGTTCAGGCGGTGCGCTCCGCGGCGGCGCGAGCCGACTGCCAGAACCGCCTGCGGCAACTCGGCATCGCCGCCCACAACCACCACGCCACCCACCGCCAGTTCCCGGAGGGGGTGGCGTACCCGTTCTCGAAGACGGAGTCGGAGGCCGAGCGGATGCACGCCGGCCTCTCCTGGCAAACCATACTCCTCCCCCAACTGGAACAGGACACACTCTGGCGTGCGGCGTGGGCGGCGCACACCGCCAAACCGTCGGGCGAGTCGGCCGACCACATGGCCGTCGCCGCCCACCCCGTTCCCGCCTTCCGCTGCCCGGCCGACGGCCGCCCTCTCGGCCGGTTCGATTACGAGCCGGCCGCGTCCAGGGAACAGCCCTGGGGTCTGACCAACTACCTCGGGGTATCGGGCACCGGGTTGTCGAATGACGACGGTGTGTTTCACCCGCGGCTGAAGGTGAGTATTGCCGGCATCACCGACGGCACGTCGAACACGGTGATGATCGGCGAGCGGCCGACCGGCCGGAGCGGGTATGGCAGCGCGTGGTACTCCGGGTGGGGCAACTTCCGGTACTTCAAAGGTCAGCTCATGCCGGTGAGCGACGAGTGGGCGAACGCCCCGGTCGAGTTGGCGAAGTGCCATGACCGCACGGTCTTCCAGCCCGGCAAGTACGACGACCCGTGTCATCAGCACCACTTCTGGAGCCGGCACCCCGGTGGGGCGAACTTCGCGTTCGCCGACGGGAGTGTCAAGGTCCTCCGCTACTCCGCCGCCGACATCCTGCCGGCGCTCGCCACCCGCGCCGGCGGCGAGACCGTGCCGGGTGAGTGGTGAACCCCTCCGCTCTTGTCCTGGAACCGCCGGCGTCAGCCGGCCGGGTGCGCCACCCAGCCCGCTCACGCGGGCGGTTCCAGGACCACCTGCGGACTTACGTCGCGCCGTTCGCCTTCCAACCCCTCGTCGCAGCCCCGCTCAATCGTCAATTCGTATCACGAATTTTGCTTCTCCGCGAAATTCCCGCGCAATACACCTCCCCTGTCCGGCTTCTTTCACAGAAACGCATTTTCGGGGTGTCGCCTCATCCGTCCGGTGCGCCAATGCCCAACCTGCTCTACTGCGTCGGTCGTGCCGTGGCCGATGTGGGGATCGCCGAGCTGGTCGCCGTGGTCGCCGACCCGAACGTGGTGAACGCCGCCGGCGTGGTTGCCAAGATCGCCGCCAACGCCTGGAAGGAGTGGCGGGCGAACAAGAAGCAGGACAAACTGAACGCCGACATCCTGGCCGCCGCCAAGCTCAGCTTCGAGGACGCCAAGAAGCAGGCGGCCGAGATCGCCCGGCAGGTGTCGTCCGACCCGCAGGTGCAAGGGCACGTCGAGCGGTTCGTCACCCTGGTGCCGGCCAGCATCCGCGCGTCGTTGCGTCGGCCCGAAGACCCGTCCGGCACCACCCTGCCGGCACAGTACGTGTTGCAGGACGCCGACGACCTGGTGCCCCTGCTGCCGGTCCGCCTGCCGCGGTTCAAGGCGGGCGACGCCCCGCCCTTCCTGAAGGGGTGGCGGCTGGTCGAGCAGGTCGGGGCGGGCGGGTTCGGCGAGGTGTGGAAGGCCCAGCACACGCGGGCCAGCAACCTGCTGCGGGCGGTCAAGTTCGGGCACGGGCTGGACGCGGCCGAGCAGAGCCTGCTGAACGAGGGCGACGTGCTCAACCGCCTACTGGCGGACGGTCAACCCGACGGGGTGGTGAAGCTGCTCGACATGTGGGCCGACGGCGACCCGCTGCCGTGGCTGCAATACGAGTACGTGCCGGGCGGCGACCTGACCGGGCTGATCCACCGCTGGCAGCGGCTGCCGGCCGCCGACCGGGTGACGCGGGCGGCCGACGCCCTCGGCCAGTTGGCCGCCACCGTCGGCCACTTCCACACCCTCCGCCCGTTCGTGGTCCACCGCGACCTGAAGCCGAGCAACATCCTGGTGGGTGCGGACGGGCGGCTGAAGGTGGCCGACTTCGGTATCGGGGCGGTGTCGTCGAAGCGGCTGCTGGCCACCAGTGGGGGCAAGCTGTCGGCAGGCGGGCTGCTGGCGTCGTACCTGCGGGGCAGTCACACCCCGCTGTACGCCAGCCCGCAGCAGCGGGCGGGCGGCCGCACTCTGGATCCGCGGGACGACGTTCACGCCCTCGGGGTGATCGCCTTCCAGATGTTCACCGGCCAACTGGACGCCGCCCCCGGCTCGGACGCCGAACACGACCTGGCCGCGTGCGGCACGCCCCCGATGGTCATCGACCTGATCAAGAGCTGCACCTCCCGCGACCCGGCCCGCCGCCCGGAGAACGCGACCGTGCTGAACGAGCGGTTGTACTTCTCCCTGCGGGCGAAACCACTCGCGCCCGAAGTGATCCAACTGATCGACGGCCTCTTCGACCCGCCGAAGGCCACGCCCGCCCGCCCGATTGCGAGCCGTGTGACCCCGCCGGTCACGCCCGTCGCCCCGCCGGTGCGCCGCGGGCGGCTGGCGCCCGTCGCCAAACCGCAACCGAAGCCGCCCGAGGCGACTGCGCCGAAGCCGAATCGCCGCGGCTGCCTGGGGGCGATGCTGCTGCTCGGCGGCGGGGTGGCGGCCGCCGGGTACTGGTGGTGGCCGAACCTGCGGCACGCCCTGCCGTGGGGCGACCCGCTCGGCTTGCCGTCGGCGTCGTTCGGCACACGCCCGGCGGGCGAACAGTACACGCTGGCGTTCAAGGGGCACTTCGAGATGAAGTTCGCCTGGTGCCCGCCGGGCACGTTCACGATGGGCCGCGAGGCGGGCGAGGCGAACGAGCGGCCGGCCCGCACGGTCACGCTCACCCGCGGGTTCTACATGGGCACCACGGAGGTGACGCAGGCGCAGTGGCTGGCCGTCATGGGCACCGACCCGAGTCACAAGAAGGCCCGCGGCGACACGCTGCCGGTGAACCAGGTGAGCTGGTCGGACGCCGCGACGTTCTGCGGCAAGCTGAGCGATCGAACCGGCAAGAAGCTCCGCCTCCGCCTGCCGACGGAGGCCGAGTGGGAGCGCGCCAGCCGCGCCGGCACGGCCACCGCCTTCAGCTACGGGGAGGGGGCCGACGGGCTGAAGATGAACGCCGCCGGGAGCGGCCTGGTGCCCGTTGGGGGCAGTGCGGCGAACGCCTGGGGGCTGTTCGACATGCACGGCAACGCGGCCGAGTGGTGCGAGGACGTGTACGACGCCAAGTTCTACGCCTACGGCCCGACGACCGACCCGCTGTGTACGTCCGAGCGGTGGGCTTTCGATCCGAACAGCCCGCCGCCGCTGGGCGGGGGGAGCAACCAGCGGGTGATCCGCGGCGGGTCGTGGGGGTCGAGTCTGGCGAAGTGTACCTCGTCGGCCCGCGACGGCATGGCCCCCGGCACGGCCGCCGGCAACATCGGCTTCCGCGTGGCGTTCACCCCGGACGCCGCCGACACCCTGATCCCCGTGCCGCCCGCCCCCGCCCCGAAGGGGGAACTGAAGGGCTGAGTGGGCGGGCAGTTGAACACCTCGCCGAACGTGCGGTAGACTATCACCCATGACACCCGACCCCGACGTCACCCGCTCCTCCCCGGTCAACGACCCCATTCAGGCACTCGCCGTGTCCGCCACTGACACCGTCGAGCGGGTGAAGGATCTGTCCACCGTCGTCCCCGATTCCCCTGCCCCGACCGCCCCCGTCCACGCCCCGCCGGGGTTCGCCGTCGAGCGCGAACTCGGCGTCGGCGGGATGGGGGTCGTGTACCTGGCCAGACAAGCCGGCCTGAACCGGCCCGTCGCCCTGAAGGTGGTCAAGGGCGGCACGAAGGTGGACGCGAAGGCGCTCATCCGCTTCCTGGCAGAGGCTGAGGCGGTGGCGGCCGTGCGGCATCCGAACGTGGTGGAGGTGTACCAGTACGGCGAACACGCCGGTCAGCCGTACATGGCGCTCGAGTACTGCCCCGGCGGGGATCTGACAACACTCAGCAAGGGCGAACAGACGCGAGACGCCGCGTGGTTCCGCCGGGTGGCCGACCTGATGGCGCAGGTGGCCGACGGGGTGAACGCCGCCCACGCGCAGGGCATCGTCCACCGCGACCTGAAGCCGCACAACGTGTTCCTGACGGCCGGCGGCACGCCCAAGGTGGCCGACTTCGGGCTGGCCAAACGCGGGTTGGGGAGCGACCTGACGAACACCGACGCGGTGATGGGCACGCCGGCATACATGAGTCCGGAGCAGGCCGGCGGTGGGACCAAGTTCGTCGGCCCGGAGGCCGACGTGTGGGCGCTCGGCGTCATGCTGTACGAGCTGTGCTGCGGCGAACGGCCTATCGACACGTCCGGGCCGGTGATGGTGGCCATCGCGCGGGTGGTACACGGGGACGTGTCGCAACTCCGCACCAGGGTGCCGGCCGTTCCGTCCGACCTGGCGCTGATCGCTCACAAGTGCCTCAGCCGCGACCCCCGCGACCGCTACCCGACCGCCGGCGGACTGGCGTCCGACCTGCGGAACTGGTTGGACGGCAAGCCGATCTCCGCCCGCAAGGCCGGCACCATCGAGCAGGCAGTGAAGTGGGCCAAGCGGAACAGGAAGCTCGCCGGCATGGGGCTGGCCGTGCTGCTCACGATGACGGTGGCGACAGCAGTGTCGGTCGGGTTTGGCCTGGAAGCGAACCGGCAGGCTGGCGAGGCGAACAGGCAGCGGCTGAAAGCGGAGGACAAGTCGGGACAGTTGACGACAGCACTCAACGACGTGGAGAAGTCGAACGAACGCACCCAGCGGACGCTAGCGAAGGCTCTGCTCGGCCCGATGTCGGGGGCGGCGCGTTCCAGTCCGCTCTCCGAGTACGAGCAAGACGCGGTCTGGCAACTCGCCAACCTCCGGGACGTGCCGGTCGCGTTGATGTGCCTGGAAGAGGCGGCGGGCTCACCCTTGGCCGCCGCGCAGTTGCGGTGTCGGGCGGACTACCTGCTCCACGCGGCCATCGGACTCGATGCCCGGCGGGGGACGCAGGCCGATCGATTCCTTCTTGCCCGCTTGAGCGACCCGACGGCGTCGATCGAACAGAAGGGCAACGTGGCCCTGGCTGTCGTGGTTGTCGAACAGTCCGGCGCTGACTCCACTGTAACCACAGATGCGCTGCTCGCCGCCCTCGGGAGGGCGACGGACTCAAGCGAGCGTCAGCAATTGACTACGGGGCTTGTGGCGGTAGCCGCGAAACTGCCGGCGGAAAAGGCGGCCGACCTCCTTCTGACTGCCCTGGGGACGGCGAAGGACGGAACCGAGCGCGGGGTGTTGGCGGCAGGATTGGCGTCGGTGGCCGGGCGACTATCGGCCGACAACGCGACGCGGGCGTGTGGCAGAGCCACCGATCTGCTCGTGACCGCCCTTGCCTCGACGAAGGATGGAGCCGAGCGAGAAGCGTTGGCAGTGGGGCTGGTGGCTGTGACCGGGCGGTTGCCGGCGGACAGGGCGGCTCAAGTGCTCCTGGCCACCCTGGGGACGGCGAAAGAGGCCAGCGAGCGGGGAGCGTTGGCAGCGGGGTTGGTGGCTGTGACCGGGCGTTTGCCGGCGGACAGGGCGGCCCAAGTGCTCCTGGCCACCCTGGGGACGGCTTCGGACTACCGCGAGCGGGAAGCGTTGGACGAAGGACTTGCGGCAGCAGCCGGGCGACTGCCAGCCGACACCGCGGCCGAAGTCCTCTTGGCTTCCTTGACGGCGACGAAGAGCTGGGACGTTCTGCAGCCAAAGGCGTTGGCCGAGGGTCTCGTGATAGCAGCCGGGCGGCTGCCGCCGGACAAAGCCGCCAACTTGCTCGTGACCGCCCTAATGTCAACGAAGAACTGGAACGCGCTTGCGACGGCGGCCGAGGGGTTGGCGGCGGTGTCTGACCGGTTGCCGGTGGAGACCGCCATCCTATCCTGCGGCAATGCCGCCGACGTGCTCTTGAGTGCCCTGGGCAGTACGCAGACAGGGCTAGGGGAGTGGCATTTAGCCCTTAGCCTTGCGGCGGTGTCCGACCGGCTGCCGGCGGAGAGCGCGGTCGCGGTGTGCGGCAAAGCGGCCGACAAGCTGGCGGCCCTGCTCGGGAAAGAGTTCGAATCGGGCGGGCGGTGGCAGTTAGCCCGTGGACTCGTGGCGGTGGCGAAGCGACTACCGGCGGACAGGGCGGCCGACGTGCTCCTGGCCACCTTGGGGACGACCAAGGAGGCCAGCGAGCGTGGCCAGTTGGCCGAAGGGTTGGCGGAGGCGGCCGGGCGGTTGCCGGCGGAGAAAGGGAGAGAGTTGTGCGGTAAAGTGGTCGGCGTGCTTACGACTGCTTTGGGGAAGGCGAAAGATGAGGAGGAGCGGCGGAGCACGGCCGCTTCGTTGTCGGTGGTGGTGGGGCAGTTGCCCGCGGAGTCCGCGGCCGACGTCCTCCTGGCTGCCCTCTCGACGGCGAGATTCGGGTCCGAACGGTATTGGTTGGCCTCGGGACTGGTGGACGTATCCGACAGGCTTCCGGCGGCCAAGGTGAGCGGGGTGTATGACAAAGCGGCCGACGGACTCCTGGTCGCACTGGGGACGACTTCGGACGCAAGCGAGAGGCAGGAGACAGCCGAGAGGCTGGTGGCGGTGGCTGGGCGAATGCCGGCGACCAAAGCGGCCGAGGTGTGCGGCAAAGGCGCCGACGTACTCCTGACCGCTTTGAGTTCGGCGAAAGACGTGAAAAAGCGAAGGGACCTGGCGCACGGGTTGGCGGAGGTCGTCAAGCGACTACCGGCGGAGCAGGTGAGTGATGTGTGTGGGAAAGCGACCGACATCCTTCTGGCGGCACTGGGAACGGCGAACAACGTGAATGAGCGAAGGGAATTGGTCTGGGGACTCCAGGCGGTCTCGCGGAGGTTGCCGGCGGACCGGGTGATCGCAGTGGGTGGCAAGGCGGTCGATGCGCTGACGACCGCCCTGGGTCAGACAGCGGACGTGGAGGAGTGTTGGGTGGTGAAGCTTCTGATTGAAGGACTCGATTGGCCGGGGAGGAGGCAACGGGAACAGCCCGAAACATTTGCCAGCGTATGTGGCTGCGTCGCACTTCACCCCGCCGTGCTGCCCAAGCCCAGAACACCACCGGCACAGAAACTCGTGGATCTGCTCAAGCACCCGTTCTGCGTGAAGGAGGCCCGCCGGGATGTCCTGGACGCGCTCGAGTTCACCTACGCCCGCAAGTTCTCCGACCTGTGGGAGTTCGTTGCCTTCGCCGAGAAGGAGCACCCCGAGTTGGACCTGCTCACCCCGCCGAAGCGGCCGGAGAAGAAGTAAGCCGGGGCAGCCCTACTCCCGCGGGGGTTTCTTCGCCTTCGGCGTGTCGTCGTCGTAGGCGTTCACGATCTTCTGCACCAGCGGGTTGCGGACGATGTCCGTGTCGCCCAGATGCACGATGGCGATGCCGTCGATGTTCTTCAGCCGTCCGACCGCGTCCGCCAGCCCGTTCCGCACCGTCCGCGGCAGGTCCACCTGCGTCATGTCGCCGGTCACCACGATCTTCGAGTTGAACCCCATCCGCGTCAGGAACATCTTCATCTGCGCCACCGTCGCGTTCTGCCCCTCGTCCAGGATCATGCACGCGCTGGAGAGCGTGCGGCCCCGCATGTACGCCAGCGGCACGATCTCGATCACCTCGCTGGCCATGTACTTCTCCACCGTCGCCGGGTCGAGCAGGTCGGCGAGCGAGTCGAACAGCGGGCGGAGGTACGGGTTGATCTTCTCTTTCAGGTCGCCGGGCAGGAAGCCGAGCCGCTCGCCCGCCTCCACCGCCGGCCGCACCAGCACGATCTTCTTCACCGCCCCGCTCTTCAGCAGCGACACCGCCCACCCGACGGCCAGGTACGTCTTGCCGGTGCCGGCCGGCCCGACGCACAGCACCACGTCGTGCGTCTTCATCGCCTGCACGTACCGCCCCTGCCCGTCGGTGCGGGGCCGCATGTACCGCCCGCCGTCGGCGGTCGGGGCGAGGGCGGTTTGGGCGCCGTCTTTCACCACGTCGATCACCCCCCGCACGTCGTCGGCCGTCACCTTGCCGTGCTTGCGGTGGATCAGCCGCAGTTGGGCGAAGGTGCGTTCGGCCTTGTCCACCGCGTCGTCGGTCTTGCCGGCGATGGTGAGCACGTCGCCCCCGCGGGTGAGCACCCGCACGCCGAAGGCGTCGCGGATGAGGTGCGCGAACTGGTCCCGCGGGCCGCACAGGGCCACGCCCTCCTCACGGCTGTCGAGGGTGAGGACGCGGGAGATCGGGTATTGCGGGTCGGCCATGGTGGGCCTCGCGGGGAGAACAAGTCGGACGGCGAACGACGGCGGGAGGTTCGGCCTGGCGAGCCGAGCGGCGTGAGCCGCCGGGTTCGGACCGACACCCG
>JANNDF010000926.1:0-1684 GCA_031387445.1 Planctomycetia bacterium | reverse complement strand
CGCGCGGCCCAAACCCCCGGACCGAGAGGGGGGGCGTCCCACCCCACCCGTCCCCTCCCGCTGTCCCGCAGCGGCGGCTGCCCCCGCGCTCCCGCGTCGGGCTAACAGGTCGCCGAACCACACGACCCGCCGTTTGCTCGCACCGCTGGTTTGGCCCTCGCTCGCGCGTCGGGCTAACGGGCTGCGAACTCCGTTTCCAGTTCCTTCGCCGTCTGGGTCACGGTCGCCGGCCGCCAACCGGCCTTCGCCGCCGCCGTCAGGCATTGTTCGGTGCGAGTCAACAGGCGGTCCACGTCGGCCTGCGTCGGGCAGTACGGGCTGCCGCCGGGCAGCAACGACGAACTGTGCAGGGTGAAGCAGGCGAACGGCAACCCTTCAGCCCCCACCACCGGCACGAACGCGGCCGGATCGGGGTACACCGGGCTTTCCAAATTCAGCCACGCCTTCCGCACGATTCCCAGGCGGTCCATCAGTCCGGCCGCCCGCAGTGACCGCCAGACCCCCCGTCCGGCGGCGGTCACGAGGCCGTGCCACCTGGCGAACGGTCGGCGGGTGTACCCCATCGTCAGGGGCAGTTCCCACAAGGCGGTGTCGCCGGGGTGCCGCGGTGGGCGGCGGACCGGCCACGGGTCGCGGGCGCGGAAGTCCATCGCCCCGTCGTCCGCCCAGGTGGTGAACGGTAGCACGGAAGCGTCGACGAGGACGCCTCGGTCACGCAACTCGTGCTGAATTTGAGGTGAGGTCGAATACCGCCCGCCGCGGAAGCTGGTGGGCGTCAGCCCGGCCGCCGCGAACGCGTCGAGTGTGGCGTCGAGCTTCGCCTTCGCCACGTCCCACGGCAGGGTGTGCAGGAAACTGTCTCGCACCGGCACGCTGGAAGTGCTGGCGAGCGGGGGCGTGTTCCACGGGTGGATGTGCAGGCCGATCTCCACGTTCGGCCGGGTCGCCAACCGCTGGATCACCGCCGTGGCCGCGGGGTCGCTCAGCACCGCGTGATTGACGAAATAGACGACCGCCGCCGAATGCCTCTCGCAGATCGCCTGGAACGCCGGCAGGCGGGCGATGTTCGACACCTGCGGAGGGGCGGTCGGGTAGCCGCTCGCCCAGTCCCACTCCTCTTCGGTATCGACGGTGACGCAGTAACGGGTGGCGGTCATGGTGCGGGTGCGAGTGGGAGGCCAGCCGATTGTTATAGGGCCGGCTGGGGCGAACGCCGACCAAACGAGGCGATTGAGATCGGCGGCGAGAGCGACACTGAATATGAATGACAGTACTTCAGTATCCGTGTCGTGTGGAATTGTGCGCAGTGATAGTTGCGAAATGCAATACACGTCGAACGTGTCTACTGGGTCGCCGGTAGCGCCTCGTGAAAGTGCTGTTAAATCAGACAAATTGACCGGAATGGCGAATCGCACGTCCTGTCGGACGGCGATGAGTGATGGGCGGAATTCATCAATGGCGACGTGGGAATTGATGAATAATCGGTGGTTGACCAGTGTAAAATTCTCGCCTAATATCGCCACACTCATACTCGCGGGCATCATCCCCGCCCGCCGAGTCTCTCCTTCCTCTGCCCCCAGGGTCAACGCATCTTATTTGGCTTGAATCCTTGGAGCACTTGGCGGAGGTAGTCGGGGTCCCAGGCGGCGGTCAGCCGCTTGGCCTTGATGCTCCCCCGCTTGGG
>JANNDF010000920.1:0-1755 GCA_031387445.1 Planctomycetia bacterium | reverse complement strand
CAGTCTTGCGGGGGGTGGAATCACCTCGACCACTACCCCCGGCATGACTGCCGGGGTTCACCCGCCCACTTGTAACACTTTCAATCGCCTCATGATCGCGCAAGCGCCGACCCCTCTGCTGTTCGGATAGCCGAGGTCCGCCGGAAGCCCGCGATGCCACACGTCCGTTTCGTCCCGCACGCCGAACCACTTGACTCCCGCGTTGTGCCGTCTGCAACGCCCGCCTGGCCGACCCAAATCGGGCAGGCGGTCGGCGCGGACGACGGCGGCCCGCCCGTGGTTCACCTGCTCGACTCGTGGGGCAACGGCGATACCGAATTCGTCGCCTACGATGCGACATTCCGCGGCGGGGTGCGGACGGCATTGGGCGATGTGACGGGCGACGGCGTGGCCGACGTGGTGACCGCGGCCGGGCCGGGCGGCGGCCCGCACGTCAAGGTGTTCGACGGGAAAACGGGCCGGGAGTGGCGGAACTTCTTCGCCTACCACGTCGGGTTCACCGGCGGGGTGGAGGTGGCGGTCGGGGACGTGAACCGCGATGGGTACGGCGACGTCATCACCGGGGCCGGGGCGGGCGGCGGGCCGCACGTGAAGGTCTTCGACGGCCGCACCGGCGCGGAGTTGTTCAGCTACTTCGCCTTCGCACCAACTTTCACCGGCGGCGTGTACGTCGCGTCCGGCGATGTGAACCGCGACGGGTACGCCGACATCATCACGGGGGCGGGGGCCGGCGGCAGCCCGCACGTGCGGGTACTCGACGGGAAGACCGGTGCGGATCTGACCAACTTCTTCGCTTTCGAGCCGGCGTTCCGTGGCGGGGCACGGGTGGCCAGCGGCGACCTGAACGCCGACGGGGTGGACGACCTGATCGTGGCCGCCGGGCCGGGCGGCGGGCCGCACGTCAAGGCGTTCAACCCCCGCACCGGAGAGTTGCTTTTCAACCGCTTCGTGGCCGACGCCGATTTCCGCGGCGGGGTGCGGCTGGCGGTGGTGAACAACTACCCGCGGGAGCGTGACGGCATCGTCGCCCGCACCCGCACCGACGACGTGGTGACCAGCCGCAACTTCGACGCCGGCGACTCGAACGCACTGGATTTGCCGTCCACCACGTGGGTCGGCGACGGCGAACCGCCGACCGACCTGCCGCGCTCGATTCTCGTCCCCGGCATGATCGTCGGCGACATCGCGCCGTTCCGCACGGTGGAAGGGCAGGTGACGGCGATCGCGGACGACCGCAAGTCGATGACCGTTCGCCGTGGCGACGGCACCCCGCTGACCGTGTACCTGATCGACGAGAGCGTGCCCCCGCCCCCGCCGGGGTCGTATTACATCGACGGCGGGCCGCTGCCGCCGGCCGTGATCGGCTTGGGCGACCAGACCGTCGGGGTCGATCAGTTGCACGTCGGCCGGTGGGTGCGGGTGCGGGCGGGGCGGGCGTCGGACCCGGCGGCGACCGACTTCACCGCCCTGCGCGTCCAGTTGCTGTGAACGGCATACACTGCCGGTATGCCCGCCATATTGCTGCACGCCGCCCCGCACCCGCTGCCCGCCCCGCCGACCGTGGCGGGGCTGCTGGCGTCGCTCAACCGCGACCCGAAGAAGGTGGCCGTGGAGGTGAACGAAGAGGTGGTACCGCGGGAGCAGCATGGCACGGCGGAACTGAAGGACGGCGACCGGGTGGAGATCGTCACCCTGGTGGGCGGGGGGTGAACGAGTGCGGAGCGCGGAACGGGGAGTGCGGAATCAGGGCAGCGA
>JANNDF010000879.1:0-9492 GCA_031387445.1 Planctomycetia bacterium | reverse complement strand
GGTACATCGTGCCCAGCCCCACCCCCACCCGCCCGGACATGAACCACCAGTTCCGCCGGAGTTCGCCGGACACCCCCAGGTTCAGCCCGTAGAAATGGTTCTCGGTGCGGAAGCGGTCTTGCACCACCCCGCTGGTCACGGTCGGCACGCCGATGCCGGTGTTCGAGTTGGGCGTGCGGGCGAACGACTCGGTGACGTTGATCTCTTCGCTCAGGTTCACGTTGCGGAAGCCGGCCAGGACGTCCAGGCGGGCGCACGGGAAGCACAGCAGAGCCCGCCGCAGGTTGATCTCGTTCCCCCACATGCTGGTCTCGTTGTTGATCACCGCCGCCCCGGTGGCCAGCCCCGGCGAGGCGATCAGTTGCGAGAAGTTCGCACCGGTGTTGGAGTTGATGAACGGGCGGGCGAGGAGTGGGTACTGGTTGGTGTCCACCGCGATGCCGCCGGTACTCTTGCCGAGGAACCAAACGTTCCCGTCAATGGCCCAGCGGTCGTTCAGCCAGTATGTACCCGAGAACCGCCCGCCGTTATGCCGGGTGTTGGTGGCGGTCTGCCCGCCATAAATCACATCCGTGTCGCCCTGACCGAGGATGCCGTTGAACGCCGGGCTGCTGGTGGTGAGCAGCGGCGGCGTGGCTTGGGCGCGGGCGAACCACAGCAGGTATTCGGCGCCGAGCACCAGCCGCCCCTGGGAGAGCGGCGACAGGGCCGCCCCGACCACGTTCCGCGCCCGTGGGAACAGCGGGTCCCACCCGTTCGCCCAGTACGGCTGTTGCGGCTGCGGGGAGGTGTACAGGCCGCCCTCGAACCCGCCGCCCACTCCGGGCGGGGCCGGGGCAATCGGCGTGGCCATCGAGGCAGCACCGGCGTACGGGTCACACCCGGTCATCGCCCCGCCGACCACCGGGCCGGTGACGGCTGGGGCGGGAAACGAATAGCCCGGCGGGGTGTACCCGCCGCTCGGCGGCGCGTAGCCACCGGGAAGGGTGTACACCCCGCTCGGCGGCGTGTAGCCACCGGGGACCAGATGCGGCGGGTAGGTGCCGCCGGGTACGAACGGCGTGCCGGGCGGCACCACCGTGCCAGGCGTGCCGCCCGGAGGGGTGCGGCTCTCGGTCACGTTCGGCTGCCCCTCCACCGGCTTCGGCGGGGCGAGCGGGTTGCTGCCGCCGGTCGGCGGCTGGCCGGTCTGGGTGCGGAAGGCCGGCGACGGGAAAAGGGCCGTCGGGCGGGTGTCCGGGGCGGCCGCACGCACGACCGGCCCGGTGGGGGCGGCGTCCACGGCGGTCAGACGGCCTAATGTGGCGGCGGCGGGTTGTGCCATGCCCGGTGCGGCGGCGAGCGCGAGGGCGACGCCGACTCCGGCCGTGCGAATGCCATTCATTCCTGTCCTCCCTGACACGAGCCGTCCCCAGCGGGGGCGAGGCGGGCGTGGTATTACGTGTCGCTGGGAATACGGTCGGCGAGCGGGAGTGAAGGTGGACACCCGAAGCGGAGTGTGGGGGAGAGGAAATCTGTGTCGGCGGACGTGTTTTGCCGATTCCGGCGGGACGGCGGGGTGTGCCGGTTGTGCGGGGCAAATGGGAGAGAGGGAAAGGCGACGGAATGGGCTGAAGCGGCAGGGTAGGCGGTGCCGAAGATTCCTTCTGTCCACACCCCAGCGATTCTCCGCCGGGGCGGAAGGAATCCCACCCGTTAGCCCCGAGGGGGACATGGTCGTCCGCTTTGTCGCCACCAGATTGATTCCGGCCGCCGCCACGTTGGGCGTGGCGCTCACGGTATACTCGTCGTCGGCCAACGCCTTCTTCCCACCCATCCTCGGCTCCGACCCGCCGGTGGTGGTGGTGCCGCCGCCCACGTCGCCGATCATCCCGGTGGTGCCCCCGCCGGTCGTCGTGCCTCCGATCGTACCCCCGCCGTTCGTACCCCCGCCGGTGGTCGTCCCGCCGGTTGTGCCCCCGCCGGTGATCCCGAACGACCGCTGCCCCGACCCGCAAGAGGTGCCCGAGCCGGGCACCATCGCCCTCGCCCTCATGGGCTTGGGGGTCGCCGGTGCGGCCGGGGCACGGAAGGCGATCAAGAAGAAGCAGGACGAAAAGAAGGGCTGAGATGACGACCAGGAGGCAGGAGGCGACCCCGCCAGGGGGTTGCCTCCTGCCTCGATTACAACTGAAAACTCGGCAACTCGGCCGTCGCTAGTTCGTTCGCCACGTCCACCGCCCGCCGGAACCGCCCGCGGTACGCCTCCAGCAGCCGGCTCAGTCGCCCCTCGCTCTTGTCGATGCCAACATATGTGCGGAATCGTGACACTCGGCCGAGCGGCAGTTGCGGCTGGCCGGGGTCGAACTCCCACGGGTGGAAGTAGAGCATCCCGAACGCGTTCGGCACGTCGGCCAACCGCTTCAACCCGGCCCGCATGAACCACAGCGGGAACAGGCGGAAGTACCCGCCGCCGGCCACCGGCAGGTTCTGCCCGAACGTGCGGAGGGTGAGCGGCGGAAGTTCCAGAATGCGACCCGCCGACCCCTCCAGGTGGAACGGCCCCCGCGGCGCGGTCGGCACGCCGTAGCGGTCATGCCGCACCGGGAAAATGGACGAGTCGTAGGTCAACCCGGCGCGGAGCAGTTCGTCCACCGCCCACGCGGTCGGTTTCATCAGGCTGAACGTCGGCGCGCGAAACCCGACCATTTTCGTCCCGGCCGCCTGCTCGAGTGCGTCCACGCTCCGTTTCAGATCTTCGCGGAAGGCGTCCGGCGTGAAGCGGTGGATCCGCCAGTGGGTGTGACTGTGCGAGGCCACCTCGTGCCCGGCGGCGGCGATGTCCCGTACCAGCCGCGGGTGCGTCTCGGCGATCTGCCCGACAACGTAGAAGGTGGCCGGCACGTTCCCGGCGGCGGCCAGTTGGTCGAGAAGGCGGCGGGTGGTCGCCTCCATGCGGTCGGCATAGGTCCGTTTCAGCTCCGGGCTGACGGTCAGTTGAACCGCCGCCTCAATGCGGTCGTGCTCTTCCACGTCGAAACTGAGAACGATCGGCGCAGCCATGAGTTGATCCGGCTCGTGCGGTATCACGCGAACCGTGTCACGACCAGACAATGTTACGACACAACTCATATGCTTCGTGGACCCTATTCCACGTCGGCGGGTGAAGGAGGGGAGCGGACAACAATACCGCACCCCGAGGCATTCGGCTGGTCACGCTCTACAATTTCTTATCTCCCGGAGACGACCCATGAGCCGACAGCGTACCAAACACCCCCACCGGGTGTTCAAGCCCAAACGGCTGCTGATCGTCCTCGGCGTGCTGGCCGCCGTCGCCGGGTTCGGCGCCGCCGCCTATGTGGTCCAGTCCGGCCGGCAGTCAACCCAGTGGGCGGAACTGGCCCGCACTGCGGCCGAGAAGAAGGACTACCCGCGGGCGGTGGAATTGTACAAGCACTACCTGACGTTCTTGAAGGATCGACCGAAAGACGCGGCCGCCGTGCGGTTCGAACTGGCCGCCGTGTACGACGACTACGCCCGCGCCAGCCTGTCCACCCCTGGGCAAGCGTGGCGGCTGTGGACGGAAGCGAAGCGGAACTACAACCTGGCCCTGTCCGACGACGCGAACCGGCCCGAAGAGCGGCGGAAACTGGCCCGCTTGTATCTGCTGCTGGGCGAAACCGAGCCGGCCCGCAAGGAGATCGAGTTGGTCCGCGGGAGTCCGGAGTTCCGCGACGACCCGGAACTGTACGACATGCTGGCGGCGTGCGACGACGGCCCCGGCCAGAAGTCGAAGGAGACGGTGGCCGGGCACCTGCGGGCGGCGGTGAAGACGGGCAAGGCGCCGCCCGAAACGTACCTGCGACTGGCCTTCCTGCTGAAGCGGGACATCGCCACCCCGCAGGCCCAGGAGGAGGCCGACACGCTCATCACGAAGATGGTGACGGACAAGCCGAACGACCTGATCGCCCGCCTCGCCCGCGCCCGCTACTACTCCGAGTTCGGCAAGCGGGCGCAGGCCCGCGAGGACATCAAGGTCGCCTACGAGAACATCCCCGGCGGGCGGGAGAATGTGGACGTCATCCTGGCCCACGCCGACGCGGTGGCCGCCGACAACCTGGTCGACGCCCGCGCCATCCTGGAAGCCGGCGTGAAGGCCAACCCGGACAACGCGCTGCTCGGCATGGGGCTGGCCGAGGTGGACAACCGCGGGGGGAACAAGGCGAAAGCCCGCGAGCAACTGACGGCCGTGTTCGGCAAGTTGCCCGCGGGCGACCCGCTCGCCCTGGTGGTGGGCGACCGCCTGCTCGATCTGGGCGACATCGACACCGCCGTCAAGGCGGCTGAAACACTCGACGGCAATCCGGAAGTGAAGCCGCTCGCCGGTTACCTCCGCGGGCGGGTGAAACTGGCACAGGGCGACTGGCCGGCCGCCATCCCCCTGTTGAGGCAGGCGGTGCTGGCCATCGACGCCAGCCGGGTGGTGAAGCGGAAGCCGCCCATGCTGCACAAGGCGTACATGGCGATGGGCGCCGCCTACGGGCTGGCGAACGACACCGAGATGCAGTCCGACTCGTACCACCGGGCGGCGAAGGCGGACGAGACGTCGGTCGCTGCCCGGGTGGCGTGGGCCGACGCGCTCGCCCGGCTGAACCGCACGTCCGACGCGGTGAAGGTGTACACGGACGTGGTGCCGAACAGCCCGGCCGCGCGGGTGGCCGTCGCCACCCTGAAGCTGCAGGAGGAGCTGGCCACCGCGGGGGCGGCGGGTGGTCCGCGGCGGCTGAACGGCTTCTGGGCGCACGTCGGCCCCGGCCCGTATCCGCCCGAACTGGCCGCGACCCTGGCCACCGCCTACGCCGCCGAAGGGAGGACCGACGACGCCGCGAAGGTGCTCGAAAAGGCCGTCGCCGAGAAGCCGACCGCGCAGGCGTATTCGATGCTCGCCACACTGCGGATGGGCAAGGGGAAGGACGCCGCCCTCGCCGTGCTGGACGCCGCCGACAAGAAACTGGGCGTGTCGGCCGACACCCAACTGGCTCGTGCGGCGGTGCTGGCTCGCGAGCCGAAGCCGGACACCGCCGCCATCGCGGCTCTCGCGGCGACGGACAAGTTGTCCGCCGCCGACCGCGGCCGGTTGAAACTTGCCATCGGCGAACTGCTGCTCTCGCTCGGCGCCGCCGACCGGGGCGTGCCGCTCCTGCAACAGGTGGCAGCCGACCAGCCGTTCGACCTGAACGTGCGGGTGGTGCTGTTCGACTGGGCACTGGTGAAGAAGGACGCCACCCTGCGGGACAACATGCTGGCCGACATCCGCACGCTCGACGCGGACCGGACCGCCGTCGACGCCGAACCGACCAAGGGGGGGATCGCGCTGGTGGCCGAGGTGATGCACGAACTGGCTGACAACCCGAAGCCGACCCGTAACGCCAACGAGCGGATGTCGGCCAAGCTGGTGGCGGCGGAGAAGAAGCGGCGGGGGTGGAGCCGCATCCCGCGGATGCAGGGCATTCTGGCCGCCTCCGCCGGCAACCCGGAGGAGGCCGCCCGCTTCTACGAGCGGGCCGTTGCACTGGGCGACCGGTCCGACGCCATCGTGCGGGAGGTGGTGCGGCTGTACTTCCGCAAGGAGCGGTACGCCGACGCCCAGCGGGTGTTGCAACAGGTGCGGCAGAAGGGGCCGCTGAGCGCGGAACTGGAGCAGCAGTATCAGGTGCTGCTGTCGGTGGCCGGCGGGGATCCGAAGCGTGCGCTCGACCGGGCGCTCAGCCAGGAGATGAAGGATTCGACCAGCTACCAGGATCACGTCCTGCGGGCGCAAGTGCTCGCCCGGTTCGGCAAGGAGGACGACGCGAAGAAGGCGCTGGACGCGGCGCTCAAGCTGGCCCCGGCGGTGCCGGAGGTGTACGTCGCCAAGCTGCGGGTGTTGCTCACGCTCGGGTACACGCCGGACAAGCTGCGACCGGAGATCGAGGCCGCCGCGAAGGTGCTCCGCGGGGGCAACCCGGCCAACCCCGCCGCCGTCGCCCTCGCCCTCGGGCAGATGTGGGAGGCCGTCGGGGACACGCCGGCGGCCGTCACCGAGTACACCGCGGCCATGACCGCCGCCCCCGCCGACCGTGACGCCCCGGCGCTCCTGCTCGCAGTGTACCGCCGCACGAACAACGTGCCCGCCGCCGAGTCGCTGCTGAACAAGGCCGCCGCGAGTCCGGATGCCGACATGCGGCGGTGGGCGAAGCGGCAGCAGGCGAACACCCTGCTCGCCGGGCCGGACGCCCTCAAGAGCGTGCCGAAGGCGGTGAAACTGCTGGACGAGAACATCGCCGACGGTGAGCGCGTCGAGGACCACCGGGCGCGGGCGTTCGCCCTGTGTGCCGACCCGCTGCAACGCAAGGCCGGGCTGGACGAGTTGAAGAAGACCCGCGAGCGTGAGCCGCTGTCGGCCGACGACGCCTTCAAGCTGGCCGGCGTGCTGATCGAAGGGGCACAGTTCGCCGAGGCGGAGAGAGAGTTGACCGCCGCCACTGCCGGCGGGCTGCTCGCCGATCCCGCCCACCTGGTGTTGCTCGCCCAGGTGCAGACGGTGCGGAACGACACCATTGCCGCGGGCCGCACCGTCGCCCGGTTGAAGGCCGTCGCCCCCAAGCGGGCGGACGTGATCCTGGCCGAGGCCCGGCTGCTGGCGAAGTCCGACCCGGCGAAGGCGGCCGACCTGGTGCTGGCCATCCCGACCACCGAGTCGGACGCCCGCAAGCCACTCCAACAGGCCCGCTGGCTGGAGGCGGTCGGGTGCGTGAGTGCGGCCGACAAGGCGATGGACGAGTTCTTCCGGGGCTCCGCCCCGCTGGTGGACCGGGTGACCGAGGCGGCCGACTTCGACACCCGCACCGGGCGGGGTGACAAGGCGTTGTCGGTGGTGCAAGGGGCGGTGAATGACAAAGGCGTGCCGCCGGAGGTGGCCGGGCGACTGATGGTGGCGGCGGTGCGGCAGCGGCCGAAGGCCACCGCCCCGGACGCGGACAAGACGGCCTGGGCCAAACGGGTGGAAGAGGTGGGCAAGTACGTGAACGAGCGGGCGGCCGCGTCGCCGTCGGGCGAGTGGGCACTGTGGCAGGCGGAGCTGGCCGACGCCGCCGGCGACCGGCTGAGCGCCATCCGCCTGTACGACACCGCCCGCGACCGCTTCGCCACCAACCCGTTCGGCCGGGCCGTCGCCCAGAACAACTGGGTGACCCTCCGGGTGTTCGACAGCCGCGAGGGGTCGGCTGACATGCTGCGGCAGATCAACGAGGTGATCGGGGATGTCGGCCCGCAGCCGTTCGCCCTGGACACCCGCGGGGTGGTGCGGCTGTTCATGAACAAGGCGGCCGACGCGGTGGTCGATCTGGAAGCGGCGGCGGCGGCGGCGGCGAGCGGCACCAACCTGTTCCACCTGGCGCAGTGTTACCGCAAGCTGGGACGGGAGGGCGAGGCGAAGGACGCGCTCGACCGGGCGAAACTGCTGGGCCTGACCCGCGAGAGCCTGCACCCGCTCGAAGCGCGAGACTACGACGCGATGGTGCGGTGAGACCGGATGACGACCCGTGCGGCTGACAATGCGGCCCCAACGGGGCCACCGGGAATCGCCAGGGGTGACGGAGCCTCGACGAGGCGACGGAACCCCTGGAACCGTCGCGACGAAAGACCGCAGCCCCGAAGGGGCGACCCGTTTTGATCGGGTCGCCCCTTCGGGGCTGTGGTTTGTTGGATCGTCCGTTCCAGGGGTTCCGTCGCTACGCTCCGTCACCCCTGGCGATTCCCGGTCGTCCCTTCGGGACTTCACCAACTCACTTCGTCAGCACGTCGAGCGGTTGCTTGTCGCCGTCGCTCACGTGGAACTTGCTCACGTAGTTCGCGGTGCCGCTGCCCGGCCCGGCGTACACGTGCCACTCGCCGGCCGGCAGTTTGGCGTCGAACCCGCCGAACCCGTCGGTCGTGATGTACTTCTTGTCGCCCAGGTCGGCCGCGTTCACGAACACCAGCTTGGCGTTCGCCACCGGCGTCTTGCGGTCGGCGGTCAGCACCTCGCCGTACACCTTCGCCCCGCCCGCCTTGCCGTTCGACGTGGACAGGGCGTTGAAGCGGTAGTCGCTGGTGCTCGGCGCGCTCTTGGTCTCGATCTTCGGGATGTCCTTCTCGGGCATCCGCTTCGGCAGGGCCACGCCGCCGGGGCCGGTCGGCAGGCTGGTGCCCGGAATCGGCTGGTAGGTGCTGCCGCCGCGGCCCTCTTCGATCCGCGGGGCGCCGCGGTACTGGTCCACGCTCGGCCCGGTGGTGGTCGGCCCGAACTTCCGCGTGGTCGGCCCATAGTAGGTGTACACCGGGCGGGTCTCGGTCACCTCCCGTTCCACCTGCACCGGCACCATCCGCACCTTCTCCAGGTAGCGGGTTTCGGTGCGGACGTCTTCCTTCCGCACGTAGCTGGTGCGGGGCACGGCGATCTGCTGGCACTCGCCCGAGCACGGGTCGTAATAGCTCCGCTGGGTGTAGCTCTGCACCGGCTCCCAGTAGTAGCTCTTCACCTGCACGGGCACCTCTTCGGTGTACCGCTCGGCCTTCATCACCGTCATCGGCTCATAGTACGTGCGGGTCTCGTAGTTGACCGACGGCTTCGGGGCCGGCGGGTCGCAGTCGGCGGCCGGCTTGAACGCCCGGCGGATGGGGCCGTCGTTGCAAGCGGGCTGGGCGACGTGGTTCCAGCCGGCCACGGCGGGCACGGCGGAGGCGGCCACCCCGAGGGCGGCCAGGAGCAAGCGGCGGGTGGGTGTCATGGTGGGGTTCTCGGGGGGCGTGTCGAGTGGGACGTACCGGAAGTTGGAGTCCACGGTACGTGCCAGATTGCACCAGGCCATTGTAAAAATGACCCGGCGCGACCCGGACAACTGGCTCCCGTCGGCACGATCAGCACAATCCGCACCACACGGCAACGTTGCCCTGCTTCAGGGCGGTGCGGCGGGTCTCGCCGTCCGCTCCGGGTCGTTCCCATACTATCTCGCGGATTCGGCTTAGAATCACTTAATCCGGGGCCGAGGTGCAAAAATGTCCGAGTTGATGGTTCTCCCGCTTTCGCATCTTGCCCACGGTCGCAGTGGAGACAAGGGCAACCACGCGAACGTCGCGGTCATCGCGTACACCGACGCCGGATACGCCTGGCTGAAAACTCACCTGAGCGCCGAAAAAGTGGCCGCGTACTTCGCCCCGCTGGGGGCGAGTCGAGCCGAACGGTTTGAAGCCGACAACGTGCGCGGGCTGAACTTCATGCTCTACGACGCACTCGCCGGCGGCGCGAGCCGAAGTTTGAGGAGCGACACGCAAGGCAAGAGCTACGCACTGGCGTTGCTGCGGATGGAAGTGCGAGTGCCGGTGGAGGTAGCCCATCCGGCGAACGGCGCGACGTGAGTCCGCCGGTTCCGGAAGTGCTCTGCTCGCTCCGCGAGCGGGTGCTGAAGACCGCTCGCGGAGCGAGCAGAGCAC
>JANNDF010000875.1:0-1428 GCA_031387445.1 Planctomycetia bacterium | reverse complement strand
TGAACACCCCCTCTCCCCTGGGAGAGGGGGACGGGGGGTGAGGTCTTCGCTTCCCCCCTACAATGCCCCGCACCCCATTCCCCGGAGTTCTCCGCATGAACGCACGCCTGGTCCTGGCCGCGACGCTGCTCGCCGCCCCGTTCACCGTCGCCGACGACTGGCCCCACTGGATGGGGCCGAAACGCGACAACGTGTGGAACGAGACGGGCATCCTGGACAAGTTCCCGAAGGACGGGCCGAAGAAGCTGTGGAGCGCGCCGGTGAGGGGCGGGTACAGCGGGCCGGCGGTGGTCGGCGACAAGGTGTTCGTGACCGACTACGACAAGAAGACGGGCGAGACGGACGAGGGCAACTTCAACCGCAAGGAGACGACCGGCACCGAGCGGGTGCTCTGCCTGGACGCCAAGAGCGGCAAGCCGGTGTGGGAGTACAAGTACGACGTCAAGTACGCCATCAGCTACCCGGGCGGCCCGCGGTGTACGCCCACGGTGGAGGGCGAGTACGTGTACACGCTCGGGGCCGAGGGGCACCTGGCCTGCCTGAAGGTGAAGGACGGCAGCAAGGTGTGGGCGAAGGAGCTGAAGACCGAGTACACGACGAAATCCCCGCTGTGGGGGTACGCCTCCCACCCGTTCATCGACGGCGACAAGCTCATCACCCTGGTCGGCGGTGAAGGCAGCCATGTGGTCGCATTCGACAAGAAGTCGGGCAAGGAGCTGTGGAAGGCGGGCACCGAGTCCGACCCGACCGGGTTCGGGTACAGCCCGGTGACGATCATCACAGCCGGCGGCAAGCGGCAGCTCATCGCCGTCGGGCCGAGTTCGCTCAAGAGTTTGGACCCGGAGACCGGCAAGGAGTACTGGAAGGAGAAGTACACGGCCACCAGCGGGTCGGCCATCATGACCCCGCTGGTTCACGGCGACTACCTGTACTTCGGCGGGTATCAGAAGAAAAACATCCTGATCAAACTGGGCAAAGACGCGCCGACCGCCAGCACCGAGTGGAAGGACAAGAAGGATCACGGGGTGTCGGCGGTGAACGTGCAGCCGTTCCTGCAAGACGGGGTGGTGTACGGGTTCGACGACAGCGGCATCATGTACGCGGTGGAGATCCCCAGCGGCAAGCGGCTGTGGGAGAACACCGACGTGGTCGGCGGGGCGGCGAAGGGGTCGGAGACGGCGTTCATCGTCAAGAACGGCGACCGCTTCTTCTTCTTCACCGAGAAGGGCGACCTGGTGATCGGCAAGCTGGACAAGTCCGGGTTCACCGAGATCGACCGGGCGAAGGGGCTGATCGCCCAGACGCAGTCGGCGTTCGGTCGCAAGGTGATCTGGTGCCAGCCGGCGTTCGCCGACAAGAAGATGTTCGTGCGGAACGACAAGGAACTGGTGGCGTTCGACCTGGCGAAGTGAATCTCTGGAACCGCCG
>JANNDF010000872.1:0-3558 GCA_031387445.1 Planctomycetia bacterium | reverse complement strand
TCCGATCCGCCTCGCCGTTCTCTAAGCGGGCAACCTGTAACCTGTAACTTGTAACCTGGAACTACTCTCGTCACATCTGGAAGATCACCCGCTTGGACAATCGGGCGGACAGCACCCAGGCGAGCACCACCATCAGGGCGGTGAACACGCCGGCCACCGCGAACGAGAGGGCGGGCGGCCACTCGGCGTACACCAGCGGCATGCGGAACAGGTCCACGAACGCCGACGCCGGGTTGTAGTCCACGGCCCACGCGTGCGGACTGTCGGGCGGCACCAGCAGGTGCCGCAACCACATCACCGGGGTGGCGAAGATGAGCGCCTGCGCCCCCAACTCCAGCAGGTGGGCGATGTCGTGGAAATAGACCGTCAAATAGCCGGTGACGGTGGCCAGCGCCCACCCGCAGGCCATGCTCAGAACCAGGGCCGGTAGGATCATCCAGACGCGGGCGAAGACCCCCCAGTCGCCGTTGTTCACCGGATCGATCGTTGGTGGTGCGGCCGGGGCAGGGGGTGGTGCGGCCGGGTCCGGGGCAGCGGCTGGGCCCATCGCCCCATCCCGCAGGTTGTGGTTCAAGCGATCAGGCTTGCCGGTGATCTTGTCGAACCGCACCGGCGGCAGCACGGCCACCAGTACCAGCACCACCGCCAGCGAGATGAGGAAGTGGACGGCGCTGGTGAGCATCACCCGCAGCGAGTAGACGGCGAACGGCAGGGGCGCCTGGCGGATGTACCCCTCGTGCCGGGTGAGCGAGTGGCAGCCGCCCAGGGTGCAGTCCCGCAGGAACCCGAACGACACCAGCCCGGCCATGAGGTACTTCGAGAACGTGTCCCACTCGGTCTGATTCAGTTTGGAGAACACCAGGCAGAAGATGGCCGTCATGCCGATCGGCTGGAGGAGCGACCAGAAGATGCCCAGCACCGACTTGCGGTACCGAGTCACCAGGTCCATCTTCACCAGCGACAGCCAGAAGTAGCGAAACTTCCAGATGGTGGCCGCGTCCTGAATCACACCCGCCTCCGGCACGATGACGACAATCCGGTGCGGGAATCCGCCCGCCCGGTCAAAGTTAGCCATTTCCCCCACCCGCCGCCACCCCAACCGCAACACCGGGGTGGCTGGCCGCCCGCGCTCGAAAGTGGTCGCGGGCTGATATGGTTATCCGACCGCGTGGGGGAGTGTGTGAACCTGTTCCCCCAGGTTTCCGCGCACCCCTGGCCGGACGACAGTGTGATCTTGCCCAATCCCCCATCCGCGATCCTCCCGCGCCCGTCGCCCGAATAATCCGGTCGTGCCGTCTCTTGCGCTTGCGCCGCTTGCGACTACAGTGTAGAGTTTGACGGTTCTTCCGCTCCCTCCGCGACGGGTGATTCGATGGTCTGGGACGACATCTGGACGGGCGACTGCGTCGAGCTGCTGTCGAAGGTGCCGGCCGGGAGCGTCGATCTGGCGTTCGCCGACCCGCCGTTCAACATCGGGTACGAGTACGACAAGTACCACGACAGCCGCAGCAAGGACGACTACCTGGCGTTCACCGACCGCTGGCTGGCGGCCGTCAAGCGGACGCTCAAGCCGACCGGGGCCATGTTCGTGGCCATCGGCGACGAGTTCGCGGCCGAACACAAGGTGCGGCTGGACGGCCTCGGCCTGCACATGCGGAACTGGGTGGTGTGGCACTACACGTTCGGGGTGAACTGCGCGAAGAAGTTCAGCCGCAGCCACGCGCACATCTTGTACTACGTGGCCGACCCCAAGCGGTTCACGTTCAACGGGGACGCCGTGCGGGTGAAGTCGGCCCGCCAGACGGCCTACGCCGACCGCCGCGCCAACCCGCTCGGCAAGCTGCCCGACGACACCTGGTACCTCCGCCCGCAGGAGACCGACGACCACTTCGAGGCCGACTCCGACACGTGGGCCGTGTCGCGGGTGTGCGGCACGTTCAACGAGCGGACCGGCCACCCGTGCCAGATGCCCGAGGCGGTACTCGAGCGGATCATCGGCGTGGCCACCAACCCCGGCGACGTGGTGCTCGACCCGTTCGCCGGCAGCGGCACCACCCTGGCGGTGGCCAAGCGGATGCGGCGGCGGTTCCTGGGCACGGAGTTGTCGCCGGCGTATGCCGAGGCCGTTCGGGAGCGACTGAAGAGCGTCACCCCGCAGGTGGGAGAAGCGGCCAAGCCGGTGCGGGCGAGCGTGCCCCGCGGGCCGGGCCTGAAGCGAAGCCAATCGGCGGGTATGGCACCCCGCAAGCCGCGGTAAACAGACGAGAGCGTGAGCGACCGGAGCTTGGATAGCTCCGGTCGCTCACGCTCCCGGCTCGTCTGTTCCACCCCCACACGTTACGCACTTCCAACGCCCCGTCGGCTACACTGGCCTCCACCCCTCACCAGGAGTCGCCATGAACCGATTCGTCGCCCTCGCGGTGGTACTCGCCGTCGTCGCCCCGGCACCGGCCATCTTCCTCCGCCCGGATCTGGAAAAGGTGCCGGTCGCCCGCCTCATCGAGAACCTCGAAAAGGCGGTGAAGGACGACCCGAAGAAGCCCGAACCGCTGCTCAACCTGGCCCGCGCGCACGCGATGGCCTTCGCCAAGAAGGCCGACGAGTTGGAGACGAACAAGCGGGGCGGCGGGCTGTGGTTCGGGTACGAGCCGGCGCTCGTGCCGTTCGGCAAGGTGGAGAAGACCGACGACAAAGAGATGACGGCCGCCGCCAAAGCCCACCTGGATTCGGCCGTCAAGCTGTACACGCAGGCGGTGGAACTCGACGGCAAGAACCTGAAGGCCCGCATCGGGCAGGCGTGGGTGACGGAACAGGCCGGCCAGAAGGACGACGCGGTGAAGCTGTACCGCAAGCTGATCGCCGACGCCTGGGAGACGGAGAAGAAGCTCGAACACGTCGGGCTGGGCGGGCACACCGTGACGGGCGAGGCCGCCGGTTACCTGATCCCCATGCTCGATGCGGAGAAGGACAAGGACGAAATCGCCGACCTCAAGGCGAAGGGCGAGAAGTTGAAGAAGCTGCCGCGGCCGGTCACGCCGATCGCCGTGCCGCTGAAAGCCGGGCTGAGTGCGGCGGATCTGGAAGACCGCGCGGCGGCGGTGGCGTTCGACGCCGACGGCACCGGGGCGAAGAAGTGGAGTTGGATCACGCCGGACGCGGCGTGGCTGGTGTACGACCCGAAGGCGGCCGGCAAGATCGGCAGCGGGCTGCAACTGTTCGGCAACGTCACGTTCTGGATGTTCTGGTCCGACGGGTACGCGGCACTCCGGGCGCTGGACGACGACCGCGACGGGCAAGTGAGCGGGAAGGAACTGGCCGGGCTGGCCCTGTGGCACGACGCCAACGGGAACGGCGTGAGCGACCCCGGCGAGGTGAAGCCGCTGGCCGAGTACGGCATCACGGCGGTGAGTTGCAAGGCGGAGGTGCTGAAAAGCCACCCGGACAAGATCGCGTACAGCCCGGCCGGGGTGACGTTCACGGACGGCACCACCCGCCCGACGTTTGACCTGATCCTGCAGGCGAAGTGACGATTCACGAGCCGGAAGCGTGAGCGACGGG